>JAAKFC010000229.1 GCA_011065225.1 Chlamydiota bacterium | reverse complement strand
TGACATGGGGGGATCACCACGCTTCGCTCGTGATGACATTAGTTAACATTCGATGACGTAATGTACATTATCAGCCGCAAATCCTTTTTCCCCCTTGTGTGCTTCACTATTTCTATACCTGAAGGGCATCACTAAATCAAGCTAAAAGAACTCGAAAAATTTGGTTTAATCCTGTCCATCAAGAATTCCTTTCTTCATTTCATTTAATAAACGATGTACATATTTAAAATCTTCACTCATCACAATTCTAGTCTTTATCATATCTTCAATCAGCCTATATCGATCCAACTCACCAATTTCTTTACTCAATAACTCTAGCACCATCTTTTTTGTATCTGGATTCAGAATTGCAGATATATCCCGACCCAAAAGTCTTGCTCCTGAGGAAACATAATCAAAATCATCTGCTTCAAGAAGAGCAGTTTCTTCATTGAGTATCCTCTCTATGTTTCCTGCATCAGTATATGATTTTAAAATGAAGGCCAAATCACCTGCATCTTTTTCACGCTCTGGGTATCCATATTTCCATGAAATTAATTTCATAATCACCAATCCTGCAATCGATGCAACCTTTATTTCAAGCAAAGGATCTGATCTCAATTTAACTGTTATTGCGTGCTTATGTGCTTCTTCAAATCCAACAATACTCATCTCCACTTCTTGATCGGGAGGCCATTTTACGGAACGACCGCTTTCTGCAATCGAACCGAATGGAATCAAATCTATCATTAGAGAATCATGATATTTAATGCGATGAATCTCCTTTGTCTCAGTAAATTTTCCTGATATCAACAAATCCTTTCTTAGCTTCATAAATTGATCCCAATCGGGAACTCGAATTCCTATATCAATATCTAAAGTCGCCCTTGGAGATGTTATATTGTATCCATGAGAGAGAATAAAATCTCTAGCTGTTGCTCCGATTATAAAAAACGATACATTTCTAGATCGCGCTACATCAGATATTATAGAGATAGCTTCAAGTCTTAGGCTATCAATCTTCCTTGTAAGATCTAAAATAGTCTTGTTCATAAATCATCCTTGCTGTTTCTATGTTTCGAGGATCTCCTGTTGCAAGAAGATCCGCATAAATTAAAAGAGGTGGTGTAAGATTTTTATGCGCCTGCTCAAATTCAAACTCCCAAAAAACATTCAGAATCTCTACATCCCCTTGATAATCTTCTTTGAGCCTGTTTTTCAGTAAGAATTCACCAAGAGGCAGTTTCGCATACAATGTGACAATTTGAGGCTTTAGATATTCTGTCAGTGTCGCCGCCGCCACCTCTCCCCCCCAAAAAGCATGCATATTCTCGATATCAGCATGTTTCCACCAATTTGGATCATCTGTACGATATCTGCCGAGCATTTCTTTAGGTCGCAGTTGTTCGGGATAGAGAGTTACCCATTTATTCAATAACTCCTCTTTTCTTATCAATCGACGATTTCGACGATCTGTCTCAATCAAGTAGCCCAGGTTCTTTAGATTGTACATGGTCCACCCAACAGTTCCCAGAGCCACATCTGCCTCTTTTGCAATTTCTCTATAGGGAGCAGTCTCCAATCCTTGATTACAGAGAAGAGCAAAAATTACCTTCAATCCTGTTGGCTTAAATGTCCGTGTTGATAGTTTAACATAATTTTTTTCGGTCGGCCTATTTCCTTTTATGAAGATAAGCAAAGGTGGCTCGTCAATATAAGCATTGCCGGCAGTATCAAGAAATGCAATACCTAAATGTTTTAGTTTGTCTGCCATAATTGGATTAATGTATCTTGTTACAAGTATTCCTTTTTGATTATATAAATTAAGCTGCTGGAGAACGCCCCCAAGCATTACATTTGTTATATTGTTTTTAATTTCAACGGCAAAAAAGTACTCTAAATCGTTCCAGACAAGCCGTATCCCAATTCCTTGCAATTTGTCGGTGCGATGAAGATTTGGCTCAATTTCAATATTAAGCCCAGTGTTTTTTCGGAACTTATCTAAAGCTTCACCTAATATTTTCTTTTCAGTTTCCGTAGTAGCCATTGTTAGCCATCCTATTTGTTCACCATTATCTTTTGTTCAATTATATTGAACATACATAATTAGTGAACATTTGTCAACTCAAATGATAATCTATTTTCTACAAGAAATAATTGGAATCCTTGTTCTTTATTTCATTTTCAGGCAAATTTATGAACACGCAATATTAATGAACACGCGACAATATAAAGTAATAGTGTCTATATCAAATATATTCTTCGAACAATAGAGAGCTCGTTTACTATTTTTCCCATACTTTTCTCCGAACTTCTTCCGAACCTTTCTATTTGTTTTTTATCATGAATAATTGTGATCCAGTTATCATCAATTTCAAAGCGAGGACCTTTTATCCACGAATATCAAGATTTTTCAATAAAAATATCGTCTTTAGAGAGGGCGGCAGAGGATTCACATCAACTATAATTGGATGATCATTAAAGGCTCATGAAACCGTATCATATTGATATAAAAGTATCCCTATGATATAAAAAGAATAAGAAATTGAGCGGTTAAAACTCTAGTAAGA
>JAAKFC010000228.1 GCA_011065225.1 Chlamydiota bacterium | reverse complement strand
TCTTTCCAAGCACCGATTTTCCAAAACCAGTCTCTGGAAGATAGCCTCACTTCTCTCTATACTCCACCCTACCAAGGAAAACGCCCACAGTTTACGCAGAATGCGCCCTCCGAACCAGATCTGATCTACGAAGAGCCTCCCATGTATAAAGAAGTGACTGAAAGGCCTGAAATGAACCCTTTACTTGGCGCAACAGTGGATGAAGAAGAAACAGCGTCCAAAAGTAGCCTCTTGCCCACAGTGCTTCTTTTTGCAGGGGCCAATTTTTCCATCTTAGGATTCATGCAACTCTTTTTTTCTAAAAACGGAATCTTACGTCTTGAGTGGGACGCCAACTATTGGTTTTTCTATTGCCTGCTTGGCTTGCCACTTCTCTATTTCGGCTACAAGAAAGTTAAAAATCTTGAGCGGCTTTAAGCCTGGCATTTCGAAGTATATGACCATTTTCACGCACCTAGTTAATTAGAATTATTCCCACGAGTGACGATCCCATGGATCTCTATTCGTATTCGTATGGCCATCGTTTGAATTAGAATTGAATTCAAACTGAAGACTATTTGGAATAGGAATCTGATTTGGTACTCCATACAAACTTTCCCCATTTATAAGAATCCTATTCACAAGATCATTGACATGTTGAGTAGTTGTGTTGTCCGAGAATCTTTCTGAAGATTCTGTATTTCTTTGCAATGGAGTTCTCCTTTGCCTTGATCTCGATTCATACGAGTTTAGTGAGTTGTTGTTGCCTGAATTAAAACCTGATCCGAGAGCACTGTCAAAAAAAGAAAAACGTTCATTTCCAAAAGCTATGTTTTGATAAATTGAACCTCTCCTCGGTTGTGATGTGCGTGTTTGTTGCGTATCCGATTTTATTCGGCTCAAAACTAGCTCATCTAAATTGCTAGGGAGGGTACTGTTATTTTTCTTTGCCAAGGCTAACAACTGATCAATACCATTAAAATGAATAGATAATTCTGTCCATTGTTTATATTCTTCTTCAGCTGCTTTTTTCAATTCTTCATTAGGCTCATCGTTGGGTTTCTCAATACGACTTGCGATATATTTTTCTACTTTAGGTAATGAAATCAGGTTTTTAACAGAAAGAGTTTTTTTTGTTATAGGGGAGATTTGTTTCGTTTTTAACCATTCCAAAATATTTTCCCTGTCATAAATCGTTGTAAAATTTGTTGGATCTAAAACAGGATCTAAAGAAAATTGAAGGCCAATTTTGCAGAGATAGGGCTGAAGTGTTTCATCATTTTCTAATTCTTTAGGGATCTTAGTCTCATTTGAATTGGATTGCCTGCGATTTGCACGCTGATTGTTCTCTGTCCATCTTATGGGCTGTGAAATTGCTCTCTCTCTTGAACTGGGTTGTTGGCGATTTGCACGCTGATTGTTCTCTGTCCTTCTTATGGGCTGTGAAATTGCTCTCTCTCTTGAACTGGGTTGTTGGCGATTGGAGCGATGAGTACGAGGTCTTCCTGGGGAAGGCAGATGTATAGAAGAAATTTCATTTGTTCCCAGTAGGAGGGATTTTCTACTTCTCTTCTTTCTCATTCCATGAAAACATGTTATAGCGACTACAGCTAAAGAAACAACTAGAATAGAAAGTTGATTTTCTTCTATCCATTGAAAAGTATTTGTAGCTACTGATCTTGTAGTTTTTGGAATATGCCAGAAAGTGTCGGACTGCAGTGTTTTATATCCAATTCCAAGTGAGGCCCCTAAAAGGAAGTTTGAAAACAAAGGAGAAATGGAATGCACTACAAACGAAGCGGATTCTATATAATGACCCTGCCATGCATTCAGTGCTACGAAACACCCTTTGCATGCAGATGCTATAAGAGCAAGGAGAAAACCTGATCTAGTTCCTGAAACTTCTGTAAATTTTTCTATTAGATTTAAGCTAGTGAGAATTGCGAGAGATTCTGAGGAAACATATTTAGTTAAACATGAGGCAAATAAGGCATATGTTATCATGCCCTCTTGCTTGCCATAAAAATCCGCAGCGAATACGCCCGCTAGAAGACTTAAAGGTTTTGGGATAAATTGCTCTGTTGCAAAATAGGCGCAAGAAAAAAAAGTCGTTGCCACAACTGTAGTTTTGATTGCGGGAGTTTCATCATTCCTTACGGAAGAAAAAGTTATCATTGCTCCCGCAACTGCACCTTGCCAAGATTCTGATGCTAGATAACCTACAACCGCACCAGCTAGAGTTAAAGTTGCATTTTTTGGGAAGGATTCGGAACGTAAAATGTTCATGGCTGAGAAGCATAGATTAGAAAGAAATAGAATTCAAGATCTCGGCCAGCCGATAGCCTGCAAGTGCAGCTTGTCGTTTGGAAACTTCTCGTGCTTTTTCCAAAACCAGTCGCTGGAAGATAGCCTCACTTCCCTCTATACTCCACCCTACCAAGGAAAACGCCCGCAGTTTACGCAGAATGCGCCCTCCGAACCAGATCTGGTCTACGAAGAGCCTCCCATGTATAAAGAAGTGACTGAAAGGCCTGAAATGAACCCTTTACTTGGCGCGACAGTTGATGAAGAAGAA
>JAAKFC010000227.1 GCA_011065225.1 Chlamydiota bacterium | reverse complement strand
CGTTCCCATTCCGTTTGTGCACAAGGTGGAATCAATGCTGCACTCAACATGAAGAATGAAGACGATGATCCCTTTGTTCATGCTTACGATACTATTAAAGGAGGGGACTTTCTCATCGATCAGCCCCCTGCTCTTGAAATGGCACTGGCAGCTCCCGGCATCATCCGGATGATGGAACGTTTTGGGTGTCCTTTCAACCGAACAAAAGAAGGAAATCTCGATGTCCGCCGTTTTGGTGGGACTCTTTACAATAGGACTGCTTTTTGTGGTGCTTCTACAGGCCAACAACTTCTCTATGGGCTTGACGAACAAGTCCGCCGCTATGAAGTAAAAGGACTTGTTGAAAAGTTTGAGTTTTTTGAGTTTATGCGCCTCATCATGGATGACGAAGGGACTGCGCGTGGCATTGTTGTGATGGATATGGTCAACATGGAGCACAAAGTGCTCAAAGGCGATGCTGTTGTCTTTGCGACCGGCGGACTAGGTCTCATTTTCAAATATTCGACCAATTCGACCTTTTGCACAGGTGCTGCCATGGGTCGCCTCTACATGCAGGGGATGAAATATGCCAATGGCGAATTCATTCAAATTCACCCCACAACAATTCCCGGACATGACAAACTCCGCCTCATTTCTGAGTCTATTCGCGGTGAAGGGGGACGCATTTGGGTCTATGGCGATTCTTCCAAAAAAATCACAACTCCTGAGGGGAAAGAAATTCCCTGCGGAGAGACAGGCAAGCCTTGGTACTTTCTTGAAGAACTTTATCCCGCCTTTGGAAACCTTGTTCCCCGTGATATTGGGGCACGTGAGGTTCTTCGCATCTGTGAACTGGGTCTTGGCATTGAAGGCAAAAATCAAGTCTTTCTCGATGTGACCCATTTACCTGAAGAAACCCTACATAAACTCGAATCGGTTCTCGATATTTATCGCAAATTTACAGGGGAAGATCCACGCAAAGTACCAATGAAAATTTTCCCTGGTGTGCACTACTCCATGGGAGGAGCCTGGTGTGATTGGCCAGCTGCCGATGATCCCGATCGATTGCAGCGGTTCCGTCAAATGACCAATATCAAAGGGTGCTTTGCCATTGGCGAATGCGAATTCCAATACCATGGGGCGAACAGACTCGGAGCCAATGCTCTTGTTGCCTGTATTTTTGCCGGCCTTGTTGCTGGCGTAGAAGTGCCTCGTTACATCGACACACTCGAAGAAAAAGAACTTCCCGAATCCATTTATACAGACGCCGTCCAAAAAGAGGAAGAGTTCAAACAAGACCTCCTCTCGCGAAAGGGAGGGGAAAACATCCACAAATTGCATGATGAAATGGCGGATCTATTGATTCGCTACGTCACTGTAAAGCGAGATAATCCTGATCTCGAGATGGTGATGCAAAAGCTCAAAGAGATCCGCGAGCGGTACAAAAATATTATACTCGATGATACGGGCAATCTGATGAACCAGACCTACGCCTTTGCCAATCAATTCCGCTATATGCTCGAGCTTGCACTCGTCATCACGAAGGGAGCGCTCCTGCGCAATGAATTTCGCGGCTCTCACTTTAAACCTGAATATCCAGAGCGAGATGATGAAAATTGGCTCAAACACACCATTGCTACCTACAATCCTGAGGAACCCGACATTTCGTATATTCCCGTTGATGCGCGTCATCTCAAGCCTATTTTGCGTGACTATACTAAAGCCAAGCGGGTTAAACCCAAATTTGAAAACATCCCCGACAACATTAAACTTCCTTTGTAAACAATTTTTATGCTATGTGAGGAATTATGGGAAAAAAGTTTACCTTAAAGATTTACCGCGGTACTTCAGGGAATCAGTACTGGGAAGAGTTTGAACTTGAGCTCAAACCCTTTTACAATATCACGTCCGCATTGATGGATCTCCAGAAAAATCCGATCAATAAAAAGGGTGAAAGAGTCACCCCTGTTGCATGGGAACAAGGCTGTCTTGAAGTCGTATGTGGTTCTTGCTCGATGCTTGTCAATGGAAGGCCTGTGCAGAGTTGCGTTGTGCTCGTGGGAAAAGTCCTTGAGACAAGTGGAAGTGATACCATTACACTCGCTCCCTTTACCACTTATCCCCTCATAAAAGATCTCTTTATTAATCGAGCCGAGATGTTTGAAAATCTCAAGAAAATCAAAGCCTGGATCGAAGTGGACAATGCACTTGACAAAGGCTTTGGTCCTAAAATCGATCCCAAAGTGCAAGAAGAGCGCTATATCCTCTCCACTTGTATCAGTTGTGGCTGTTGTAACGAAGCCTGCCCGCAGATGAATCCTCGTTCTAAATTCTTGGGCCCAGCCATTATTTCTCAAGTGCGCCTCTTCAACAATCATCCTGTTGGCAAACTCACTGCCAAAGAAAGACTCTTACCTATGATGGAAGAAGGGGGAGTGACCGACTGTGGCAATGCGCAAAACTGCGTCCAAGTCTGTCCCAAAGATATCCCGCTGACTGAATCTATTTCTCTTATTGGTCGTAAAGTAGCCGGTCAAGGAATTCGGACACTTCTCAACACAAATGATGCTAGGGAAT
>JAAKFC010000226.1 GCA_011065225.1 Chlamydiota bacterium | reverse complement strand
TAGTGCAGTAGATTTTGCTGATCGTTTCGAAGCTCATATTAGTGAATATGAGCAAGAAAGGATCAACAGAAGATGCTGTGCTAGGCCTTTCAGAAATGCAACGTTATTTTTGATAAATGGTATTAGTTCCGATTATTTTTGTCTTGCTTGCGAATCTCAATCATCCAATGTGGCTTGCGAAAAGCGTGAATGATGAATGGAATGGCTACCATAATTGCAAGACCTATGATCAAAAAGAGCTCATAAAACAAAAGACTTCCCACATTGAGTTGTGAGGGAGGAAAAAATCCGAGCAGAATCACAAAACCGCAAGCCATAATGCCCAGTATGGCAAAAACCCAAATTCCCTTACTGCCATAAGGAACTTTGTAAGCACGAGGTACATTGGGTTTGGTATAGCGCAGACGAATGGCAGAGATGAACATGAGAATATACATTATGAGATAAATTTGAGCACTCATTGCGCTGAGGATCCAAAATGCAGCACTAATTGTGGGCAGCTGCAAAATCACTAAAGAAGTGATCGAAACAATGACTCCTTGGAACCAGAGCAGATTTACGGGAACACCGTGTTTATTCAATTTGTGAAAAAGGGGAGGGAGATTGCCATGATCTGTGGAAGCATAGAGTCCTTTGACCGGGCCTACAATCCAAGCATTGACTTCTGCTATCGCGCCAATTACGAGGAGAAGTCCCACAATGGGCAAGATCCATGGAAGATGATAATAGGCAAAAAATTGACGAAAGGCTTCCATCAAGCCTGCTGCTAAGCTGATATTTTCTTGAGGGATTACAAAAGCGATGGCGAGCGATCCAAGCATAAAAATAGAAAACGTGACGACGGCAGCGATGATAATGGCTCTGGGATAATTTTTCTGAGGGTTTTGTACTTCTCTTGCATGCGCAGAAGAAACTTCGAGTCCTGTAAAGGCAAGAAATAGTCCCACTAAAAAAACAAGATCACCAAAATCTTTAAAATCTGGGATCAGAGCAGGAAAAGACAAAGAAATATTGATCGGATTGCCTTGAACAATCCAAAAGATTCCGAGAGAAATAATGAGTATGCCAGGCAAGATAGTTCCTAAAATCACACCAATGGCACTAAACCAACTTGAAGTTTCAATTCCAAGGTAATTGAGAAGAGTCATCCCCCAAAAACTGACGGAAATAATAGCTACGACAAACAATTTGTTTTCTGCTAAAGGGGGGTGAAAAATATAGGCAATCGTTGTAGCGACAAACGAGAGTATTACTGGATACCATGCCACATTGTGTACCCATTGCATCCAAATAGCAAAAAAGCCCCAGCGATTGCCAAGCGCTTCGCGAACCCAAATATAGACACCCCCTCCCTTCGACCATCCTGTCGCAAGCTCAGCGGAGATGAGAGCACTTGGAACCAGAAAGGTAATGCCGACTAAAGCAAAAAGAAGTAAAGCCCCAAGGCCATAGGAAGCGACAAGAGGAAGATTGCGCAAACTCGCCATGACGGCGATATTGAGCATCGCGAGAACAAATACGCTGATGACCCGCCTTTTTCCGCCTTTTTTTTTAGAAGTATCCAAAAAATCTCCCTATAACTTATTGAACACATTCCAATTCTTGAACTGGAATATGTATAAACCCAAGTTGCTACTCATTACTCCTCTATGCTACCTGCGCTGTTTACCTACGGCGCTTTGCTCGTCGCCCATATGTACACATATGGCCCTCCTCCCAAATCTTGTATCTAAACAGCTCGCTAACGCTAGAGAGAAATAGGGGTAGCAACTTGGGTTTGTAAATTCTTCTTTTATCGAAGAAGGCATTTCAATGCGAGTTTTTTCATGAGCCTATCCGCAATATCGGGGAAAAAAGTTGGGAGGAGATTTCGAGATGATTTTTCGCCCCACATTGCGGATAGGCTCATCCTCCACGGATAGAATTCTTTCCGTTCATAAGCTGGTTTCTTATTTTCGTAATTCTTTCATTTCTAAGAGGATAAAAATAAAAGAAAAATTTCATTTTCTAACTCACTTTCAATAAATTTCATGAAGTTGGATGCCAAAATCAGTCAATCTGAAAAATTCTGTCTGAGATACAATAACGACTAGAGGGGTCAATGCATTTCTCCCTTGTATGAGCACCACTAGTAAGAGGTAAAAATCCATGTCTCGCAGAAAAAGACAACCAAGACCACAGCGTCCAAAATCTCACCACAAACGTCATAAACACTGCAAACAAGAAGAGCTATAACATTTTTGCAGCCATACGATCGTTCTTTGGGTAAGCTCTCTCGAGCTTGCCTTTTTTTTATCCTCAAGCGCCGAAAAACACGGTTCTTTAGGGCCGTGATGTAAGGCGCAAAATATTCCTTCTTGAAAAAGGTAGAATATTTTAGAATGCGTTTTCGCACTTTTGCGAATCGTGGTTTTTAGACCACAAATGGTATTTGGAAAGTATATGTGCTTCCTTAGAAAAATCCTCTAAGTGGTAAAATACTGAGGTAAAAAAATTGAATATGCGAAAACCAAGCATGTTAAAAAGAGGCCGCCGGGACGACGGTCGAAAGCCTGTGGAGCTGCCCTCGTT
>JAAKFC010000225.1 GCA_011065225.1 Chlamydiota bacterium | reverse complement strand
TGCTTTGGAGGCCGGAGCAAACTTAAAAAGTTTGTGAAGCCTGAAAAGCTTTTCATAGGGAAAAAGATTGCTCTCATGAGCAGTGGAATGACTTTGTAGACACCCTCTAATGGAGTGTACTTGCTTGGAAAGGCCTTAGATTCCCTCTCACCTACTGCACCCAGAAATCTCCTATCTATTTCTCAAATGGCCAGGCCAAGCTTTTCTCATCGTCAAAGCAGGAGAATAAAAATGAGCTCCCTCCTAAGTATTAATAAGGAACTACCTGCCGTGTTTACGGAAGTCTCGACTTTTGAAGAGCTTGTCGATAAATAAAACTCGGACCATCGAATTTTTGGCATATTGCTTACATTTATTCATAGCGAATCTTAGAAAGATGTTCTGAATAATGACTCATTGATCCACGCGAACTGAAGATCCAAGTGCGATCATAGTTTACATATCCATCTTCCATGGTAATGTATACAGAGTTTGTTTTCCCATCCACAGGTAATTTAATCGGTGTGACTTGAGTTAGATCTTGGATATGTACGTTTAGATGACGTGAATAGGCGAGCAAACTTAAAACTGCTTGATCATGGCTTGCAATCGCCCATCCCCCAGGAGCTGTACCATCATCCGCATAATAACGTAGGTCTTTGGACATCTCATACATATCGTTTAAAAAATAGTGCTGACCATCCTGTGCAACACCTATAATTCCTCCCATGACACATTCTTGAGCACAAATCCAGTCTTTATCAGGGTGTTCATCCAATTTGAGCTGTTCTGCCAAAAATTTTGTGACTCTTTTTCCCACTGGCCAAAGCGGAGGTTTATTGGGATCACCAATTGTGCAGATGAAATATTTGCTCTGTTCGATATATTGAAACAATACATCGAGAGAGCGACAGACAGTTGTGCCTGCATCCAACCAGAGCGCATAAGGGAATTTTTCTAAAGCCTGTTTAATAATGACTGGTTTCCACGCATACCAACCAAAAAAAGTCGTTTTATATCCCATAGGGATATGAAAATAGGTCAGAAGATCAGGATGGGTCATCCTTACACGATGAATAGATACCTTTTTGATCCGTTTCAGATTGGCTAGTTCCTCTTCACTCAGACCTAAGTCAAAAACAGCTATTTCCTTCAATTCTTTATAGTTATACTTATGAATACTTCCGATCAAATTCAAAAGATGGTTGTAATACATACTGTTTGCACCTGTGCAATAATATTGGGGAAATGCATATCCTCTCGCAACAAATCCTAATAGACAAAAGAGAAACACTATCACATATAATTGCCTTTTCATAGACTCCACTCCTTACCCCTCTCTTCATGAAATTTCAATATTTTATGTTAGAATATTCAGGAATAAATCACGACTGAAATTTGCCGGAGTTGTAGATAACCTTCCCTAGGCGTAGCTTGATCTTAGCTGCCAAACTTTTCTAGAAGTAATTTCCCGCCCTGTGTGTCCTAGGTGATCTGGATTGATTTGTTGTAGTATATCCTGTGTGTTTTTACAATGCTTATTATGAAATTCTTGCTTTCACTATTTTTCCTAAGTGTTTTTACGTATTCTTTCGCCTCAAATGAAATTTATTGGGAGTTGCCGCCTTATTCTCAGCGTGAGGTTCCAAAACAGAGGTATGTGTACCACCTCCGAAGAGCTAATTTTCAAGGAAATTTGATTCTCCCCTTGAATCGCATGCGGGAAATGGAAGGATTTGAAACAGTTTACCAGGTAGCAGTTTCCAAATATGAAGGGAGAGAATGGCTTTTGGAACGCATGATTCCCTCATTGAATTGTTTATGGAATGATGTCATCTTTTTAAGCCCTGTACATCCCAATAAACATTATAAAGAGTATCAAAAATTGGGTTATATTCACGTAAATCCACAGTTTTTTAAAATTCCTGTTGAAGTACTTGAAGAAAAACGTGTGTCCATTTGGAAATGGCTTAGCCATAAAAAATATTCCTGGACAGATCCCATTCATGACACATTAGAATCTTATTGCGAGTTTGATTTTGGTCGCTATCAAGAAATGGACGATTTGCCTGATACAACGAAAAAGTTCTATGCAGAGGCTTACGATCCAGATCATCCAGATCGCTATCCCAAATTCGGTTGGTTTGAAGTTCCTCACATTCTTTGTCAGGATCCTATCGATATCACTGATCCTCGTATTACCATCATCAATTTTGAGGATGAGGAATAACTATACACATTGTAATTCAAAAAAATTGGGAATTTCACAAGGAGGCCCTCAGATTTTTCATCTGCGACGAGCTGCAGTTGTAAGGACTAGTGCTCCTCATCCAACTTAACTAGGTTTTTCGTTGTTTTTTTCATTTTTTATAAACCTCTAATTTACAAGATTTTGTCAAAAATTTTCTCGAATACAGTTTTTAAAATAACTGAATTTTGATAAAAATAGTCAGTTATGATACTGTATTTATGACCAAATTGGAGGTAACTCATTTAGTCATTTGGGAGTTGATGCAAAAGATCCAAAATTTCTCTGATGAAAAGCAAAGTCAATGGTCTAAATCTTGACACCAAATTTTTCTAGAAATAATTTCCTAC
>JAAKFC010000224.1 GCA_011065225.1 Chlamydiota bacterium | reverse complement strand
TGGCTTGTTGGTCAATTACCTTGCCTGCTAAATCTTTTGAAGGGGAAAAAGCATCAAACATTTTTTTCAGATAGGAAAAAAATGTTGCAAGAAGGATTTGTTTGTCCTTGTCTGCGGGAAGGTGTTTATATTTTTCCTTCTCTTTTTTGTCTTCTTGAATGCGTGAGGAGTAAACTCCCTCATCGCGAGGTCTTTCTACACGATCAATGCGCCGATCTGTCATAAGGAATTCCTCCTCTTTTTAATATTTCTATAGAACTTTATACCTATTTTATCAAGTTCTAATTTGATTGACATCTGACCAATTATGAGGTACGATTAATACCCTGTATTTGGAGAAAAAAATATGAAATTTCTCTCGTTCTTAAAGCCAGCTCCTCCTCAGGAAGAGATCATTGACGAGAAGACTGTCAAGCAAAATTATAAATACTGGCGCTGGCGTACCTTTTATGGAATGTACATCGGGTATATTTTCTATTATTTCTCCCGTAAGAGTTTCACGTTTGCTATGCCTGCTCTTATGGATGATCTTGGATTTTCTAAGGGTGAGCTAGGCATTCTAGCCAGTATCCTTTCCATTTGTTATGGAGCAAGTAAATTTTTAAGCGGGATTTTATCCGATCGTTCAAATCCTCGTTTCTTTATGGGAATCGGGCTGATCCTGACGGGATTTCTCAATATTTTATTTGGGATGTCTTCATCCATTTTATTTTTTATGATCTTTTGGGGCCTCAATGGGTGGTTTCAAGGATTTGGTTGGCCTCCTTGTGCGCGTCTTTTGACCCATTGGTATTCCCAAAAAGAAAGGGGCACTTGGTGGGGGTTTTGGAATTCCTCACACAGCGTGGGAGGAGCCCTTATTCCTCTTATAGCTGCGTTTTGTGCCCAAATGTGGGGATGGCGCTATGCGATGTATATCCCAGGTGTTCTTTGCATTTTTGCAGGGCTTTTTGTCATCAATCGCCTCCGCGATACTCCTCGTTCGTTAGGGCTCCCTTCGATTGAAAAGTTCAAGGATGATTATCCAGATCAAAATAAAGCAGAGTCTGAAAAGGAGTTAACAGCCAAAGAAATCCTTTTCAAACATGTTTTAAAAAACAAATTTATTTGGATATTGTCCATCGCCTATTTCTTTGTCTATGTCATCCGAATTGCCATCAATGATTGGAGTACCCTCTATTTAGTAGAGGTGAAAAATTATACGTTACTCACAGCGGGTGCTTGCGTCTTTTGGTTTGAAATTGGGGGCATTTTTGGCAGCCTTACTGCTGGATGGGCATCGGATAAAATCTTTCGTGGGCGGCGCGGGCCTGTGAATATTTTATTTTGTCTGGGGATCATTTTTGCATTGGCAGCTTTTTGGGCTTCGCCTGTAGGAGCGCCAGTTCTGGATTCTGCGTTGATGTTTGTGATCGGATTTTTGATTTTTGGTCCCCAAATGCTCATTGGGATGGTGCCTGCTGAATTGGCTGGGAAAAAAGCGGCTGGAGCAGCAACTGGGTTTGTGGGTCTTGTCGCTTACATCGGTGCTGCTACAGCTGGTTACCCGCTTGGCAAAATCTGTCAGGAATTTGGCTGGGGGGGCTTTTTCTTAAGTATCGGCTTATGTGGCATCCTTTCCGTACTCTTTCTCTTACCACTGTTGCAAGTTGGTCCCGCACAGAAAATCGAAGAAGAAGAGCTGGAGGAGGTCGGAGAAATCGAGCCAGAACCTTCCGAATAAACCTGTGTTAGTATATAATATGTAATTAAATGGTTTTTATATGAATTGTGTTTCTAATTATGTTTTTGGCATTAAAACTTTGCCTTTAACTTTAGCGGCAACAATTGTTACAACAACATTTGGGAAAATGGTAGGCCAGTGCAATGAAACGATCATTGGTTTTTTATGGGAGAGTTTTCAAAAGGATCAAGATCGTTTTTTTGCAACTATTGCCCCTGAAGCTGGTATTGACCCTAAATCTGGTCTATTAGGTAAAGCATTTTTTATCCTTATTAGTAATCAATTTATGCCTTTTGTAGAAGAGCTGCTCTTTCGCTCCATTTTGCAAAATAAAATTTTAACTTTCGTATTTAATAAAATAGGATTGTCTGAACAAACATCCGCTTTACAAATTGTTCAAGAGAATAATAATCTAAAAAAGGGTGAAAGAAATAAGAGATATAAACCTCAACAAGTACATACATCTCTATCAGATCAAAGGAACTTTTCTTATCAAACAATTGCAAGAATAGGCATTACTGCAATTCTTTTTGCAATCCCACACTTGTATTCGGAAAGGGTAAATTCTCCGCATCTCAGTAAAGCAGAACTTCGACCAATAGAAAATTCGGATTACCTTACAGCTATGGGGACTGGATTTGTGTTTGGAGCAGTGTATGAATGGGCAGGTCAAAATATATTTGCTGCTTGGGGAGCCCATGCTATGTGGAATATGTTCATTGATGCAGTCAGATTTTAACCCTTGCCCCTATCCTTATTTTTGTACTAATCTATGAAGCATGTCTTGGGTTCCCTTGCATGTTCATTCGCAGTTTTCCATTTTAGATGCGACTGCATCCATTCAAAAGCTTGCTGAG
>JAAKFC010000223.1 GCA_011065225.1 Chlamydiota bacterium | reverse complement strand
CATCGATCTCCTCGGCCATGTGTTTTTCACATTGTCCTCGTCGTTCGATACGGCTTTCAGCCTGTGAAATCTCATCGAAAATCCCTTCATGATCTCCGTCATTTTAATTCGGCAACAGTCTCTTAGAGCCTCTTGGTGATATTGGCGCTAAGCAACTTAAAAACTTTTTAAATATAGTTTAAGTTTTAATTGACATAAAGTCATAAAATTGATATTCTTACCTTTATATTTAAGGAGAAAATCATGATTAATATAACAAAAAATCTAAATTCCTTGGCTAGTTCATTCACCGGACTGCTTGGGTATCTTAAACTCCCGGGGTGCCTTAGGCTCTCAATCTGCTAAAGATCAAGCACTTAGTTCTTATGTGCAAAAAATCATCACAAAAAAAGAAGAACATGTAGAAAAAAGCCTATCTGATACGAGCGCCCGCTATCATCCGATCACCGGTAGCGATACGATCTTAATTTCAGGCGATGTTTTTAATACGGGCTTCATGATTTTTGAAGGGATTAAAGCTATAATACCCGCCACCAAAGGGATCGTTGCAATAGGAATCGCAACGACTGTATGTGGAGTTATTGGAGGGATAATCAATATCGCTGTGGGTGCGATCTGTCTAAAAGAGGCAATTCAAGCTCTAAAAAATAAAGACTATCTCAAAGGTGCACGGCTTCTTAATGATGGTATCTTTTGCTGTGCAATTGGAATGTTCATGATCCTCGCCACCCTATCAACATATGTGACAGTCTTAGGAGGAATTGGAGCATTTCTTACGGCAAATCCTTGGGTTCTTCCTCTCCTTATCTTTATCATTACCCTTCCTTTGC
The DNA here is from genome assembly GCA_011065225.1 of Chlamydiota bacterium. Lineage (GTDB taxonomy): Bacteria > Chlamydiota > Chlamydiia > Chlamydiales > Rhabdochlamydiaceae > Sacchariniichlamydia. The sequence continues at coordinate 1,756 of JAAKFC010000223.1, read as the reverse complement.
TTTTTGAAATTTTAAATGGAACGCAAAAGATTTGGCGCCAGCAAGATATTCCATCAATTCTTCAGTTCAATATGCTCAAAAAAATTCTAGAAAATGAAGAAGTGAACTGGACTGAGATTCTTTCATTATGGGAAGGAACTGTTTTAGATTATAAAAAAATAAAAGAAGAATTTAATCAAAAAGATCTAGAATCTTTAAGTGATCGAATGGAAGTTCTTCAGGCAAATGTGGGACCAGAAGCAGCCATAACAACTTACAAGCTCTTTCAAGCAGTGCTCGAACAAAATCGAGAAATAGCACAAAAACACCTTAAAGAATTAAAAGGACACGTTACTTTTTGGAATCGAGCCCAACATGTCCGTTTATTTCAACAGGTACTCTTCATTGGCTCCTTTGTTGTGAGTATGATTGCCCTTCGACCAAAAGTGAATTCTCGATCACTCATAGCGACACAAAATTTTATAATGGCCCTTGCTTCTGGAATTCCAGGATATATGGATATTTTTTGGCCCTTCGCACGTAATGTTCCTATCATCGTCCCCAAGGTGGATGTATACAGATCATGATTCAAAAATCGGTCTATAAGCATTTTTTCATCTTGGAAAAAAGATTGTTTCGCTTGCAATTTTTCAACAGATTTAGGAAAATTTCTCTTATTTTTTGAAGAGATCATTTTTGCGCTTTTTAATGGGAAGGAGAGATCTTTATGAATATAACTTCTGGAATTTCTGAAAGATTTTGCGGGCAAGCTTATGAAATAGCATCTGATGTAGTGAACTTCTGTAGCCCATATGACTTAGCTGGGAGAATAGCATGTGGTGCTGGCGGTATTTATTTAGGAATAAAGTTAGGAGAATGGGAAAAAATCAATACACTTGGGAAGCGCCTTTTAATGTCTTCTCTATTAGCAACTTCTTACTGGATTTTCAATCAAAACTGCAATGCAATTTTAAATGATTTTTCTTGTTCCATTCTTTCTCATACTGCATTGATAACTACCATAGTTGCTAGTGTTTCTTCCATTTATTCCTATGTAAAAACAAGCAAGGGGATTCTCCAGATATTTCAATCAAATAATAACACAACCAACAATCAAGAAACAAGTAAATTAATTAGACCTTGGATTGTTAATGATAATCTTATTGAAATTATAGAAAACGAAAACGAAAATCAATTAGAGGCAAATGTTACAAATTTGGTGACAAAAACAGTTCAAAGGATTTTTCTACCCCCCCTTACAGAAAATTTGACCAAAGAAGATCTCAAAACATCTGAAGTAATTTTAGAAGAAAATTGGAAGTTAAATTTTGTGCGTCCCTTATTAGAAAAAACCTTTCAAACGGGAACCTCTGTCTGTCTTTTAGCAGGAAGCACAGAACTCATATGGCAGATAGTACTTAATGATCCATTTTTAGTAAGTAATGCTGGGACCGTAGTGAAAAAAACTGTTCAAATCCCATTTGCTTCCATGTCTCTAGATCTTGATCCAGTCTCTTCTACTATTCCCCATGCTGTTTTTAGTCGCCTTGTCCTTGGCTCAAGTGATCCCCATGACTCATTTAATTCATTTAAAAATGATAAATCATTATCTAATGATGAACGTCTCTTAATTTTTAAAGACGATTATAAAATAAAGGAAATCAAAACTACGCCAGAAATAAAAATAGTAGTAACGAACCTTGTAGAAGGTAGTCGACTAACGAATCAGGCAATACATAGTAATGTTTGGGCTGTCACCCTAATATGCACCAATGGT
>JAAKFC010000222.1 GCA_011065225.1 Chlamydiota bacterium | reverse complement strand
GACTTCTAAAACGAGCCAAAAGGGAAAACTGGAAAGGAGCGCGTTTTGCCATTCACCCTGGAGGGCCTAAAATCATTGAGCAAATTGCGAAAAAACTCGAGCTGAAACCTGAGCAGATCCGCCATAGTCAAGAGGTTCTGGAAAATTGTGGAAATATGTCTTCGGCTACTCTCCCGCATGTGTGGGACCTACTGCTAAAAGATCCGACTGTAAAGAAGGGAGAGTTGATTGTCAGTTTGGCATTTGGGCCGGGGTTGAGCATTTGTGGAGGGATTTTTGAAAAATCGCGCTGCTGATTTTATTTCCTTTGCTGGTATACGGAAATGGGGGCAGTGAAGGTGCCTAAAAGAGGCTGTAATGCCAACAAATCGAAAAATCGATTTTTGAATTTCTCGTTTGAGGTGTGTTTATCAGATGCTCATAACTCTTGTTTTTTCTGTTTTGACGATACTTTCTTTTTCGGGATGTATGAAATATTCAGTCCCTATGGAAACTTCATATCATCCAGCATGTCCTAATGGAGAGACCTCCAACATAGAATTATCCTCTATCCTTGATATTACCGAAGAAAACTTTCTAGAAGAGAATATGGAAGATAGCAATCATCCTATGGATCATTAAATGACAATAAATAGAAAAATTATAAAATCATTTTTTTTCTATTTGATAATTTCAGCTTTTATTATGGGTGGATGTGGAAAAATCAACACAAATCCTGACCTTTTATTTGAACAGATTCAAGAAGATGTCGCAGAACTTACGGGTCATGATATTTATTGGAATAATTCTTCAGAGGACTGTGATTTTTCAAGTTGTATTGCAAATATATTAGAAAACGAATTAACTTCTGATCTATCAGTATATATAGCTCTTTTTAATAATAGAAATCTTCAAGCTACATATGAGAATTTGGGAATTGCTAAAGCTCAACTTGTTCAAGCAGGTCTTTTGAAAAATCCTATCTTTGTTTTTTCTTATAGATTTTCTACAAAAGCAGCAGTGACTGATCTCATTGACATGAGTTTATTTCAAAATTTTTTGGACATTATATTAATCCCAATGAAAAAGAAAGTAGCACAAGCAGAGCTAGAAGCAACAAAAGCGATGATTACTACTCAGATTTTAGATGTAATTGCTCAAACAAAAATCGCTTTCTATATTTTACAGGCAACAGAACAAATATGGAATTTAAAAAAGGAGGTTCTGCTATCTGCAGAATTAACCTATGATGTTGCCCTGCGCCTACGCAAAGCGGGAAATATAAAGGCACTTGAAGTATCTAAAGAACGTGCGTTGTATGAACAAATAAAATTAGAAGTCGCATCATTAGAAATAGAAGTTTTGCAAGCGAGGGAAAAGCTAAATATGCTCATGGGATTGTGGGGAACTCAAATTGATTGGAAATTTTTTCCCAATTTACCCGATACCCCTTTAAACGAAGCGAATTTAGATAATATAGAAAATTGTGCAATTGCTAACAGCATTGATCTTCAACTTTCATATAAAGATATGCTAGCAACAGCTGCGAAGTTAGGAATTGATACATCTATGCTTGTGTTTCCTCAGATAGCTGCTGGTCCTAGCGCCGAACGCGACGAAGGAGTTTGGTACGTTGGACCTGCTTTTGCTTTGGCAATCCCTTTTTTTGATTTTGGCCAAGCAAATGCGGCGGCTGCACAAGCAGAAATATTGCGCCAATGGAATCATTATACTGCTTTGGCAGTTGAAACTCGTTCTTCAGCCCGTTCAGTGAGATTTAATCTACTCAATGCGCGTCGCCAAGCTCAATATTTTAAGCGAATTATTATTCCTTTAGCGGAACAAATCACTTCTTACACAACGCTTCAGTATAATGCGATGCAACTTGGAGTTTTTACTTTACTTATGACAAAACAAATAGAACTTAATAAAAAGATTCGTGCAGTTGAAACGCAGAGAGATTATTGGATTATCAAGACAGAGCTTGAAACACTGTTGAATGGGCATATGATACAAAAAAATGGATCTAAACGGACTATGATGGAGCAAGTGTTTTAGAAGATGATGAAATTAAAGTATTTCGCATGTTTCCTCATTACATTCTTTTTTGCCTCATATTTTGTGCATGTGAATTGGTTTTCCCTGCAGACAATAATAACTCCTAAAAATTCTGAAGTTCCCAGACCATGGGCTGCAGCTGCAAAGGAAAATTTGCCCCCTGGAGAACCTGGGAAAGACTTTACTCCAGCAGTTGTTCCCAATGGAGTCAAAGCTGAATATCAAATCATAGATGGAGTAAAAGTGTTTCATCTAATTGCAGAAATAATTGAATGGGAGGTTGCAAATGGTTTAATAATTCACACTTGGGGGTACAACGGAACAGTCCCTGGTCCATTAATTGAAGTTGCTGAAGGAGACAAGGTTCGTATTTACGTAACAAATAAGCTTCCTGCATCAACAACTGTTCATTGGCACGGAGTTTTACTTCCTTGTGGTATGGATGGCGTTTCAGGACTGACTCAGCCCGCTATTCCTCCAGGCGAGACCTTCCGATATGAATTTTTTTTCCCCGATTCTGGAACATTTATGTATCATCCTCACCATGACACCATGACGCAAGAAGGAATGGGTTTGAACGGGATGATTCTCGTACACAAAAGA
>JAAKFC010000221.1 GCA_011065225.1 Chlamydiota bacterium | reverse complement strand
CTCAGGGTCGGGCAAAACAACACTCATTTCCATTTTGGCAGGGATTCTCGATTCGACAGAAGGAGAGTGCAGCGTTCTCGGTAAAAGCTTAAATGAAATGAGAAGTGCTGCACTCACGGAATTGCGTCAGAAAAACAATGGTATTGTCTTTCAGGCCTTCAATCTCCTCCCTATCCTCACTGCCAGCGACAATGTAGCAGTATCTCTTCTTCTCAACTGTATGAGATATGAACCAGCACTTCAGCAAGCTGGCGATGTCCTCAAACGCTATGGCATGGAAGATAAACTTGAAGAGCGACCCATAAATCTCTCTGGTGGACAACTGCAGCGCATTGCGATTGCACGCAGCTGTATCCATGGGCCCAGTCTCATTGTTTGCGATGAGCCGACTAGCAGCCTTGATTCTGAGACTGGAATCAAAGTGATGGAGCTTTTCCGTGAAGAAGTTTTAGAAAAAAATCGGGCACTCATCATCGTCACACATGATGCTCGCATCTTCCCTTATGCAGATCGTATCGTCAAACTTGACGATGGCCGAATTGTGAACCTATCCCACTAAAATCTCCGGAGCCTTCTTCGAGAATGCACCCATCTTTATCAGTCATTCACTTGGCAATATTTTTTAATATTGCCTTCATTCATGATTGATAAATCTAAGCACATTCTCTTTGAATTCTCTCAGAGATTTTAGTGGGATAGGTTCATTGAGAATTCCATAAATCATTGATGCTCAAAATTTAACATATTATAAAGAGATGTTTTTTTGAAGAGTTGTGGCCACTTATAGAAATTTATATCTGGCCACAACTTATTGTCAAAAAAGTTATGGCCAACTATAATAACTTATATCTGGCCACAAAATTGGAGAAGAGATTGGGCATCATAGGGAGAGAAAGGGAAAAAAGAGTTTTCGAAAGGGCCATCCGTTCGAAAGAAGCAGAGTTTATAGCGCTTTATGGAAGACGAAGGGTAGGAAAGACTTTTCTTGTAAGAGAATATTTTTCCAAAAAGGGGACTTTTCTTGAAGTTTCCGGTCTCAAAGATGCTTCGCTTTCCAATCAGCTTGAAAACTTCATTAAATCTTTTTCTCAAACCTTTCATAAGGGTGTGCCATTGCGCATTCCAAAAAGCTGGCAAGAAGCATTCGAATTGCTTACAGAACAAATAAATATACACTTGAAATCGAAAAAAATCATCATTTTTCTTGATGAATTTCCATGGCTTGCTACTAGGAAATCCGGATTGATTCAAGCTTTGGATTATTTTTGGAATCGTTTTTGGTCTAGCTATTCGAATGTAATTTTGATTGTGTGTGGATCTGCTGCTTCCTGGATATTGGAGCATCTTATAAATGCTAAAGGTGGGCTTCATAATCGTTTGACAAGGCGAATATTACTCGAACCATTTAGTTTGAAAGAAACACAAAAATTTCTCTTTAGTCGAAAAATCAGATTGAATCAGAAACAAATAGTTGATCTTTATATGTGCATGGGTGGAGTTCCATATTATTTAAAAGAAATAGAATCAGGAAAATCTGCAACCCAAATAATTGATAAACTGTGTTTTCAAAAGGGAGGCTTACTGCATACGGAATTTGAAAATCTTTTTCATTCTCTTTTTGATCATGCTGAATTGCATTTCGAAATTGTAAAAGAAATAGTAAAAATGGGTAATAAAATTTCAAGAAAAGAATTGATTCGAGCTTTGAAATTATCTTCAGGAGGGGGGGTAAAAAGACGGTTAGAAGAACTTGAGGCATCAGGGTTTATACAATGTTTTGTTCCTTATGGAAAGAAAGATCGAGATCGATATTATCGACTGATTGATGAGTATTCCCTTTTTTATTTAAAGTGGATTGCCCCTCTTCGAACTAGCGGGACAAAAATGAGTTTAGATTATTGGAAAAATCTGGTCAAAATGCCCAAGGTTTCTTCTTGGGCAGGTTTTGCATTTGAAAATGTTTGCTTAAAACATATTCATCAAATTCAAAAAGCGTTGAAACTAGAAAAAATTGCCTGTAGAACAGGGGCATGGCGTTTTGTTCCAAAAAAAGAAAAGATGGATGAAGGAGCTCAGATTGATCTTCTTTTTGATCGTGAAGATGGGGTAGTTACATTATGTGAGATTAAATATTCGGAACGTCCATTTAGAATAGAAAAATCCTATGCTAAAAAGCTTTTAAAGAAATTAGAAATATTTGAAGAGCATTTCCCCATAAAAAAACAACTCTTTTTTGCTTTAATTACTACTATGGGCTTGAAAAAAAATGCATGGTCAGATGAATTCATTCAAAGTACAATCCTTTTAAAAGATTTATTCAAATAGGCTCTTATTTAGATGATTTTCTCTTAAGAAGACGCAAACCATTAAAGACGACGAGTAAGGAAGCGCCGGTGTCAGCTGCAATGGCCATCCATAGCGTTGCCAATCCCACAAGGGCGAGAATAATAAAAAGGGCCTTGATTCCAAGGGAAAACCCGATGTTTTGCTTGATGATTTGAAGTGTGCGCCGCGCATGACGGATCATCCAAGGCAATTGCGAGAGGTCATCGGTCATCAAAACGACATCAGCCGTCTCAAATGCTGCATCGGTGCCCATGGCACCCATGGCAATGCCAAACGAACTGGCAGCCATGGCAGGGGCGTCATTGACCCCATCTCCCACCATG
>JAAKFC010000220.1 GCA_011065225.1 Chlamydiota bacterium | reverse complement strand
TCTTACTTTAGAAAAGCTCTGCTTGCTCTCTATGATCTCGAATTGGGACTCAAGACTAGTTTGGGAAAACCTGAGATTCTATTCACTCGTTTTTGTGGGCTTAGAGGGTGTCTATAAAGTGCTTTCACTGCTGAGAGCATAAGATTTTTTCCTATGAGAATGCTTTGGAGAGCGGAGCAAACTTAAAAAGTTTGTGGAGCTTGAAAAGCTTCTCATAGGGAAAAAGATTGCTCTCATAAGCAGTGGAATGACTTTGTAGACACCCTCTTAACAATCGTTGATCGCTTCTTCTTCCATATCACCAGGCCCCGGTCCAAAATGAATATCTTCAATTTTCTTTTCCGATTGGCAACCCAGTAGAGTCAGTGTAAATAATACCAATAGCAATCGCATAGGTCATTTCCCCCGTTTTCTCTTTCTTAACAAATTTTAGAATTGAATTGTGAAGAATTCGAGAAAAAATTATACTTTGACTCTCTCAAAATCTACTGGGAGCACAAAAATGACAGATCTTCTTGTCCCAACATTACTGAGTCCGAAGGGCGAAACAAGAAATTATGACGAGCCATGTAGCTGGCAAAGAATTGTCTATCCAACGATTTCTTCTGCGGCTTGCATATCGGCTCTAGTACTCAAAATACTCGATCCACATGGGTATGGAACCAATCCTTTTTGGGGGACAGTACTCACTTTTGCTGCTGGAGCGACTTTTCAAAACGGAATTCAGACTGCACTACCTCGCAAATTTGCCAATCAGGAAAAAAGCTTCGTAGGGGACTATACTACTGCTATTTTTCTCATTACTACGCAAGTTTATGCCAATACAAATTTTTCACCTCTTGTAAAAGAAATCATGCTCTCCTCCCTTGTCGGTTTAGGGGGAGCAGCAACAGCTGCAATGATTCACACTCTTTTCACAAGAACATTAATAGAAGGACGAGATGCAGAGCCGCTCTTTGCTACTTTGGAGACTGATGAAGATACTGATCAAATGAAGGGAGTCTTTTTCACAACTTCCCAAAGAAGAATGATCTGGGCAGCTTTTGAAGGAATTGTTGGAGCTTGCGCTATCATTGCAGGAAAAGTAAATCATCTTTCTCTTCTAGGTGATTTTGGAGTCATTTTACTAGGCGATGGAGTAGGGCAATTGGGTAGTGAGCTATGGCATCGAAGAATTGCAAAAGTACACGAAAAAAATCCAATGGAGGGCGTCTTTTATCAAAAAGTTGCAAAAATTTTTCTCTCTTTGGCCCATATTCTTCCTGTTCCTTTCATTATTCTCGCAGGATCGCTGAATTTTCAAGGTTCCTCAGATTTGTTTTATGGTCTTTCTGGCTTGAGCACAGGAATCAAAAGACATATGGAAAGAGTCCGATTTTTTGTTTCTCCTAGTTCTCAATTAACCGAATTGGAATACACCAAATCCCCCCTAAATCGAATCGAAAAGATTTTTCGTGTTTTTAAATGGGGCATCGCTGGGCTCACTGCTGCTTACCTCGCTTGCGGGATTGCTGGATTTGATTTTGAAACGGATATGATAGATCAATTCTCAAATATAAATGCAATTGATCTCTCGGCATTTGGTCTTTTTTTATTTGGCAGCTATGCCGTTTGTGAGATAGCAAAAAAAGCATTCAATAAGATTCAAAATCACCCCATCAAGAATGAGTTTTATTTCTATACGAATTATTCTTTAGGTGCTCCCATTGTGGCTCTCTATCTTCTTGATAAAATGAAGATCGGTGATGAGTCCCTTATCCATTATAAAATGTTAGCAGATGTGCTCTCAGCAGTTGCCTACGCCTCACTTGCTATTGCTATTGGCCAAGTGGCGAGTGTTCGCGATGAATATCGCCATCCCAGAATTTTTTCTGCACTTCCCGCGGCACTGATTGGAAAATTCATCACGCGAAAATTTTTGGGAGAAGTGTAATGGTAACAATTCTTTCAGAATTTGAAAGACTCTCAAAACCAACAGTGGAAACCTCCATTTTCAATGATGAAAAATTAAAGCAAATTGCCAGCACAACAAAAAGAAGTGAAGGAAAAGTAGCAAAGGTAATTGCTCGTTATCTACTTCGTAATTTTTCTATTGGCCCTTCCTTTCTCAATCAATCAGAAAAACTTAAAGATGCTTATGAGGAAATAAAAGAGCGTCATCTTCAGGTTATAGATGCACTTCTCAAGGAGGAAAATGTAGCATCCTCACTCAAGATGCAAAAATATTTAAATCAGTTTTGCTTCCTATGTTCCAAAGAAACAATCATAGATCAGGAAAAAAATTCTGCAATACTTTCTCATGATGAAGTGCGTTCCTTTCCCAATATTTATGGAATCTCTCATATAGAAATACTCCCAAAAGATGTAAATGCAAAAACACTTTTTGCGGCGATTGATAAAACAGACTCTATTCCTAAAGGGATGGAAGCTTTTTTCTATAAACATGTGGCCCTATATCGAGAGGGAAAAATCTTAACTTGGAAAGATCTCGCAAAAGAATGGGGGCAGAAGGTACAAAGCTCTCCAGGTCTCGATAATTTAATAAAGGAATTGCCTTTTTCATGGCTTAGGCAGCTCGCAATAGTGCCTATTGGTGAACCACAGAGTGTTTCTTTCCAGGCTTTTGTCTATGAAGAGACCATTAAAGTTCTTGAAAACCTTCTCAAAGTAG
>JAAKFC010000022.1 GCA_011065225.1 Chlamydiota bacterium | reverse complement strand
TACACCAATATACTCGTAAGATCATCGAAAATCTTCCGAAATATAACTTGTTGACGAAATTGGAAGATGACTTACAATCATTTCCGGAGGAAATTTCAACCTATGAAGAAGTGGATTCTCTTTCTTCTCTTCCTTAAACTCTCTGTGGGCTTTACTGATCAGGAAGATTTTGATTTGCTCATGGGAAAAGAGACACCCTCTTGGCAATATGTCAAGACATCGGAAGATCAGAGAAGACTCACATTTTTTCGGACCCTTTTTCAAAAACAGATCTCACGTATTACAGGCAAGCTTCCTCCTAGAAATAAAATTCCCAAAGTGATGCATTTTATTTGGTTGGGGCCTGAGGAATTTCCTAAGCAGTCAATTGAGCGATTAGAAAAATGGGTTGAACTGCACCCCAATTGGACTTTCAAATTTTGGACCGATCTCGACCGAGATGCTCCTCATTCTCAGATGCAAAGCTGTTTCATTGCTGACTATCCCTTTCAAGTTTTGGGAAATGAATACTATCACTCGATCAATTTTGGTGAAAAAGCGAAAATTCTTGCTTACGAGATTCTTTTAAAAGAAGGAGGAATCTATATCGATCATGACACGCTGCCCTATAAGTCATTTGATGGACTCAATGGACAATTCGATTTTTATTGTGGATTAGAAAAATTAGCTCCTTCTGTACTTAGTTCTTCGGTGATTCCCAGTACGCACCTCATTGCAGCAAAGCCTCAGCATCCAATCTTGAAAAAAACAGTTGCTTGGTTGGGAGATCATTGGGATCAGCTCGAGCAGTATTACTCTGGAAAATCCATGCTCGAATTGAAGACGCGAGTTTTGCATCGGACCTTTTGGGCTCTTTCGGAAGGGATCGATAAGGGAATCAATCAAAAGGGAAACAGCGATATCGTTTTTCCAGTCTCCTATTTCAATGGAAAAAATCGCAAAGCCTCTTCTTATGCCATTCACTATCATGATGGGGAATGGTCCAATCCCCTTACTCATTTTGAAAACAAGGTGCAAGAAAAATTTCAAGAAATGATCCACAAAGATGATGAAGCCGTGATCCTGACCCTTTTTCTCGCAGGAGTGAGTTTTTTGGGATGTATTCTTTTGCTATTTTACGCCCGTTCGATCAAAAAGAGGTTGTCGTGAAAAGACTGGTTCTTCTAATTCTCCTCTTTTTTAGTACTCTTTATCCGGATGATGAATTTTTTCAATTAATGGGAAAAGAGACGCCTCATTGGATCCATGTCTCAAAAACCGAAGATACGCTCGCCCTTGAGAAATTTGGCATGCTCTATGAGGCAAATAAAAATTTGCGCTTCACAGAGGAAGGCCCCTACAAGATCCCCAAAGTCATCCATTTTATCTGGCTTGGTCCCCAACCCTTCCCGCCCCAATCTGTAGAGAATATCCGCAGCTGGCTGGCTTATCATCCTGATTGGAAAATCAAATTTTGGACGGATCGCGAAAGGCTCCCTCCCTGTAATGACATGGAAGTGTGTCTCGTAGATACATTTCCTTTCCTATTTTTACGACATTGCTATGAAGAATCGGAAAACTGGGGAGAAAAGTCAGATGTTTTGCGCTTTGAGATTCTCTATCAAGAAGGTGGAGTCTATGCAGATCATGATGCAAGCTGTTTGCAAAAATTTGATGGCCTTCATCGCGGTTATGATTTTTATTGTGGACTTGAATCTCCTCACCCTCCAATTGCTGGACGAAACATCACATCTGGCAATGGAGTGATTGGCAGTCGTAGTTTCCATCCCGTCATAGGGCGTGTAATTGAACTCATTGGAAAAGAGTGGAAAGACATAGGTTTGAAATACCGTGGGCGAGATGGCTATTCGCGTACGCAACTTGTCATGGAGAGGACCTATATCAGATTGACAGAGGGACTTATGGATCGCCTCTGTGAGGATGGCAATGTCGACATCATTTTCCCCGCCGCCTTCTTTTTTGCCAAAAAGGGAATATCCCCCCTCTACTCTCGCCATTTTTTTGCGAATGCCTGGGCAGATGAAGCGATTCATGATGCAGAGTTTAAAAAGAGCACTCGAAGAGCTCTTTTCCAATTGCAAAATCGCAATAAAATCATCCGTTTGATTGGACGAGGAGCTCTTTCACTTAATCTAATGGTACTGGTGGGAATATTTTTTTACCTCATACGAAAAAAGAGAAAATACTTATGAGAAGACGAAGAAGAAAGTGGCCTTTTTTTATTTGCATTCCTCTTTGCCTTTTCATTGTGACGACTATTACTTTTCGTCATTTCCGCGTGAAAAGTGCACCATCACCTGTCCAGATCGAATATCATCCGATCACTTGGAGCAGCTTTACAGAACATAAACGCCTTCAAATGCTCATACAAGGATTTGCAATTAAATCGCTGATTGATATTCCATGCGTCGATTTCGAAAGCCTAGCAAAGGCAGGCCTTACAGAGATTCGTTATATTGGGATCACCTCTTCAAAAGACCAGGCAAGGGCTATGCAGACCCAGTTTGGCTCGAAGCTTCGTACTTTCTTAAATATGGAAATCACTGTAGACACATTGCCCAAAGCCGATTTGATTCTTTGCTGGGATAAACTCTGCACAATGACTCCAAGAGAGGCGAGAGGCGCAATTTTGCAATTCAAAAAAAGTGGCACACATTTTTTGCTCATGCACCATTTCCCTGAAATCAAAAAAAATCACAAAAACTATAGTGGCGGCCTTAAACCAGTCAACTGGACCCTGCCCCCCTATAATTTTCCAGAACCCATCATTCATATCATGGAAAAAGGAGAACATGGGATGGAAAGCTTAGCCCTTTGGAACTTGGAGACCCTATGAGAAATTTTCTTTTCTTTTGTCTGATTTTGTGCGTTAGCTGTGCGAAAAATGAAGTGAAACCCCCCGCAATGGATTTTGAGAGTTTGATGGGGAAAGATCTTCCTGCATGGAAGCATGTCCAGACAAAGGAAGATTTCCAAAATGTGGCTTTTTTCAAAGAGATTTATGAAAAAAACATTGCGCGGCTCAAAGAGGTTTCTTTTGATGCCAAAATCCCAAAAGTGATCCATTTTATCTGGGTTGGCCCAAAACCCTTCCCACGAGAATCCATTGAAAATGTACGCAGCTGGATCGCCTATCACCCCGATTGGAAAGTCAAATTCTGGACCGATCGCGAGCGTCCTCTGCCACATCCCGAAATGGAGCTGTGTTTCGTGCGAGATTTCCCCTTCAAAAAACTGGAATCTTTCTATCACGGCTCTGATAACTTTGGGGAAAAGTCCGATCTTTTGCGACTCGAAATTCTCGATCGCGAAGGAGGAATTTATGTAGATCATGACGTAACATGCCTTAAGAGCTTTGACTCTTTGAATAGCAGTTATGACCTCTTTTGCGGGATGGAAGTTCCCTATCCAACATCCCTTAGCTCTTCTGTCCTCCCCACAAATAATACTCTAGGAGCAAGAGCTGGACATCCTATTCTCACAAAATGCATGGATTGGCTTGTTGAGAATTGGGAACAAATCGAAAAAGATTATCCTGGAAAAGATTGCGATTCAGTCATCAACCGAGTGGCACATCGCACATTTTGTGTTTTGGGAAAAATGTTTAAGAAATACAGCAATTTGGAAGGCAATATCGATATTGCGCTACCTTCCTATTATTTCAATGCACCTAAACTTGAATGGGCACTCTATGCACAACATCAATATAAGGGAACATGGTTTGAAAATGAATCAGCCTTTGAGAAAAATGCACGCAAAAGACTGATGATGCTCAGCAAAAAAACCAATAAACTGCTACTTGCTGTGGCTGCACTTGCAGGACTCAATCTTCTTGGCTTTCTGATTCTTGGGACAATGATTCGACGGGCTCGCTCATCTCAGTGACCATTGGCTCTTTTACAAGAAAAGAGCAAGCGCGACACCTTTGTCCAGAATTCTGATTTGGCCTATTGTATTGAAGATAGATCACTACAAAAAACACCACTAACATGGCAAGAATGCGAAAAAAGCTACCCATACCCTTAGAATACACAATATGATTTTTAACGCTCTAAAAAACATCCAACAACACAACGAGCGGGGCTGGATCCCAGGCCCTGAAGAAGAAAAAAAAGCCTTTGAAAGCAGAATCAAAGCTCTTGATCACTTTTTTTCCTATCCTCCCGAAGATATCGATAATTTTCTCACCGATCGGGATTGGACACATGCCCAAGAGATCACAAAACATCTCTATGATTTTTCTCCTGATTGGGTTGTGGCCCACTACAGCAATCGAAAACTCTCCTTTTTTCAGGGAGCTGCCACCTGGATTTCAGAAAGTAACGATCTTCGGATTCCGCTCATCCAACTGCGTAAAAAGTTTGAGACCGGAAAACTCCTTGGCCTATACTTAAGAGACGAAGTTCTCGCCCATGAAGCAGCACATGCGGCTCGTATGCAATTTGATGAACCCCTCTTTGAAGAGATCTTTGCCTATAAAACATCTCCCCGATTTTGGCGCCGTCTTTTTGGCCCCCTCTTCCAACATTCATGGGAGGCTTATACATTCATTTTCCTTCTCCTTTTCCCTATTGGAGTTGAAATTGCCCTCCTCTTTGATGTTGAACTTGGCGATTTTGTCCTACTTCGCTTTACTCCCCTAATCTTTTTTGCCTATCTCTTTGCTCGCCTTGTGGTTTTGCGCATCACCCTTGCCCTTGCGCTAAAAAGGCTCAAAAACTTTCTCAAGAATCCCCAAAAGAAATGGGCGGTTGCCTTTCGCTTGAAAGACAGAGAGATCTTCCAATTTGCACTCCAAACAGAGAAAAAACTAGCCGACTATCTGAACGGGCAAAAATCTTTGCGCTGGGACATCATCAAGCAAACCTATTTCAATAAATGATGAAGATGTAGTAAACTTTTTGTTCACCTTTCAAAGGGGGCGAGCTATGGTATATGTACCCGGAGAGTCATCTTTTAAAACTCTTCTCACTTTCGGAAAAGGGCTAAAAGAACAAGCATATCGGTGCTCTCCTCCGATCAGAGATCATCTCTCATCTATGGCTTCTACGAGTTGTGATTTTACAGTGATGCTTTTTGCGCTATTTTCAGTAGCTTGCTCAAAGTCTGCTGCATTTATTTCTGCTTTTGTGAAAAAAAAGGCGAAAGAAAACCCTATTATTCCCAAGGCTCCTACAAAAGATTTTGATTTGTCAAAACCTGAAGATCTTCGAAGGGCATTTAAAATTAGCCCATATGGAGTCGTGGGAAAAATCATTGAGTTACTGGGCCAAAAACCTCAGGCTGCAAAAGAAATTCTTATGAATTTAGCCAAAGGTTGGAAAAAGCATCCTGAAAAGTATTGGCAGTATGACAAAAAAATTGCCAGAACTTGGAAAGAAAATCCTTCTGCACGAGAAATGCGTATGAATTTAGTCAACTCGATTGAGGACTTATTCATGAAATTCATCTTAACTCCAGAACAATTGGAATTACATGAGAAGGTCAGTGAGGGAAATTTGACAGAAGAAGAACGCAATACAATGCGGATGGATGATAAACTCTGGGATGAGTGTAAAGATAAACCACCAGAACTTGTAGAATTTCGAAAAAATTATAAAGCCTTAACAGATGCAAGAGAGAAGGGCTTAAAATTATGGGATCACATTTATGCTAAACTGCTAGACAATTTGGCCGATATATCTGATTTACATCTAAATAGCCAAGAAGAGCATTTGGAAGGTAAGGATGAGATGACAATCGGTCATACAATTGAAAGAATGCTATATTTTCGTGATTTGAATAGTCTTCGTGTCAAAAGCAATTGGAATTCCGTCAAAAAACTTTTATTAGCAATAAGTGCTTACTTAAAAGGTTCATTTACTAAAAAAGGGGATCTCTTTCTTGATGAATATCCAATTGTTAAAAAGCTGGTTAATCAGCTCTATGATCTTTTAAATGATGAAACGAAAGCAGAAGAGGTTCACAAGATCCTCTTAAAGATTATCGACATAGTAGATCCAGTTCAAAAAAGCCCTCCACGAAAAACTTGAAGAAATCCTCATTTTCGTTATAAACTTTCACCATGAAAATCTGGGTATTTGTTTTTTTAGCTTTTCTCAGTGCTTGCTCACAAGAAAATGAAAAAACCGTCCTATTTTCCATTCTCGCGCGGAATAAAGCGCATGTCTTGCCCCGTTACCTAAAATGCATCGAGAAAATCGATTATGATAAGAAAGCAATCACCCTCTATATCAACACCAATAATAATGAAGATGCTACAGAAGAAATTTTGAAAGAGTGGGTTGCAGCAAATCGAGAAAAGTACCATGAGATCATTTTTGACAGCCACACAATTGAAGATTTGCAAAAATCCAATCCACATGAATGGACAGTTCAGCGATTTAAGACATTAGGGGCTATCCGAAATAAAAGCATGCAGATTGCACAGGAGAAAGAATGCGACTATTACTTTGTGGTCGATTGTGATAATTTCATTGCGCCTTCTACTTTGAAGACATTGATGAGCAAGGATAAACCCATTGTGGCTCCGATGTTATGGGCGATCCCTGAAAATCAAGATCCCTATAGTAACTTTTTCTGTGCTATCACAGAAAATGGTTACTACAAAGAGCATCCAGAGTATTGGTTGATTTTACATCGAATACAAGAGGGAACTTATAAAGTTCCGGTTGTCCATTGCACCTATCTCATTCAATCTCAATATCTGGATCAGCTGAGCTATATCGATGATTCCAATGATTATGAGTTTGTCGTTTTCTCTCGTATGGCAAGGGAAAAAGGAATTGATCAGTACATCTGCAATGAAGAAAATTTTGGCGTTCTTGTGCATTTCTATCAGGACTTGGACTTAAGCCAAGAAGAAAGCATCATGAAACCCTTTTTAGCAATGCCTTGAATGTAAAGCGGCTTTACATAGATTATGAAAATAGCAATTTTTCCTTGTATCGGACTTGGCGATGGCTTGATTGCTTGTGTTTTGGCCAATAATTTGGCTCGAGCTGACCATCAAGTGGATCTCTTCCATCCTCTCTTGCCAAAGATGCAGCCTCTTTTCCCCCAGTTGTCTTTTCTTGCAAGACCTGATGATTTAAAAGTTTTGGAACAATATGACAAATTGATCTTCTTTTATGAGAAGCTCGATTGGATGCAAAAGGCCATAGAGGCCTATCCAGAGAAAAACATCATTCTCAATCCTATTGCGACACCGAATTGTGATTATCCCTATTGGGAAGAGGGGGAATTTGATGGGACTATACCCTTTATTGACAACTTAGTACGGTACGCAGAGAAAAAATGGGCGATAGAAAATGCGATGAAAGACAATGGGATCCAATTGCCAGAGGATGTGATTGTGAGGAAATACCCCAAGCGGATCATTTTCCATCCTACAAGTTCTAGAGCCGGCAAGAATTGGAGCAAAGAAAAGTTCTTACGTCTGGCAGACAAATTA
Organism: Chlamydiota bacterium; assembly: GCA_011065225.1. GTDB lineage: Bacteria > Chlamydiota > Chlamydiia > Chlamydiales > Rhabdochlamydiaceae > Sacchariniichlamydia. Next base: position 6,400 of record JAAKFC010000022.1, on the reverse strand, counting down.
AAGCGTGAGGGTTTTGAACCAGTATTTATTTTGACCGAAGAGGAACAAAAAGATTGGCCAGAAGTGCAAGCTCCAAAATTCCCCGACCTTTGCGCTGTTGCGGCATTTGTCGCAGAGTCGGGCTTTATGATTGGCAATGATTCGGGAATTGGGCATCTAGCCTCTTGTCTTGGAGTACCCACACTCACAATTTGTCGCAGTGCAATGAGTGCGAATTTCTGGCGACCTGCTTGGGCAAGGGGCGAAGTGATTATTCCTCCTAGTTGGATCCCCAATCTCAAAGGGATGCGTTGGAGGGATAAAAAGTGGCAGAAGTTTGTGCCGGTAAGCAAAGTCTATCAAGCTTTTTTACAGCTTAGCCAAGCGAGCGTACTTAGCAACTAAACTTCTCTCTTCATCATTCTCAGAAAAGAGAACATCATATGTGAGTCCAAGAGAGGTGTTGTAGGCTTTTTGGACGATTCCTTTGCCAAAATCCTTGTGATGGACAGAATCTCCTGGCTGCAGGGAAGTAGGGGTTTCTTCGAAGTCGTAGGGACTGAACGTTTCTTTGTGGTATTTCTTGAGCTGTTCCTCCGGAATTTCTGAAAGAAAGCGAGAAGGGCGCATGGGACGGAGCGATCCCCAAAGATAGCGGGTGCGTGCAGCACTCAAATAGAGGAAGTCGCGGGCTCTTGTTATCCCCACATAGCAGAGGCGTCTCTCCTCTTCTAGGGATTCAAAATTGCCAAGTGAATTGGCGTGGGGAAAAATCTCTTCTTCCATTCCGACAAGGAAAGTGACATCAAATTCGAGTCCTTTTCCATTATGGAGGGTCATGAGACGCAAGGCATCTTGGTCATGGGTTCCATCATGGGTCGATTTCAAAAAGAGTTCTTCTAAAAATTCTGTAAGAGTTCCTTCATCGTTTTCCTCTTCCCATTCTGCTGCCTTGGAAAGAAGTTCTTCGAGGTTTTCTTCGCGGTCCTGTGCGCTATCTGGATCTTCTTTGAGCAGATCGCGGTAACGGGTCCCTTCAATCGTCTCTTCAAGGATCTCATGGATGGGAGCTTGTTGATGAATCAGATGCCGGATGGCTTTGATCACTTCGACATAGGACTTTAGTCCGTGCATTTGTCTTTGAGAAAATTTGATGGGAATTTTTCCTGACACAATCTCTTCACAGGTATGGACAAGATCCCCATGCGATGCCAAACGAATTTTGGCTTGCGTGGCAGGCCCAATGCCTCTCTTGGGAAGATTGATTGTTCGCGCAAAAGAGAGAAAATCAGCTCCTTCACTTGCAATCCGAAGGAAAGCAAGCATATCCTTGATCTCGCGACGCATATAGAAAGAAATCCCCCCTACAATGATGTAGGGGATTTTTTCTTTTAAAAGGGCATCTTCAAACACCCGCGATTGAAAATGGGTGCGGTAGAAGATGACACAGTTACTTAGAGGGATATTTTGTTTATAGTGATGGTGATAGAGCCTCTCGAGAACAAAGTTCACCTCATCGCGCTCAGATTCAGAGAGGCAAAAGCCGATTTTTTCTCCTTCGCCTCGATCACTCCAAAGTTTTTTCTCATAGCGACTCTCATTATTTTGAATGAGGGCATTGGCAGCAGTGAGAATATTGCTCCTGCTTCGATAGTTTTGTTCTAGGCGCACAATCTCAGCGCCAGGGTAATCTTTTTCAAAGTTTAGGATATTTTCAATATTGGCACCGCGCCAAGAATAAATCGATTGATCGGGATCGCCTACGGCAAACACATTTTGATGCTTGCTGGAAAGAAGTTTTAAAAGGTTGTATTGCGCTTGGTTGGTATCTTGGTATTCATCGACAAGAATGAAAGTCCACTGTTTTTGATAGTGCTCGAGGATTTCTTTTTCTTGTTGAAAGAGCTTTACTGTGAGGAAAAGGAGATCATCAAAATCGAGGGCATTGTAGGTTTTCAATTTTTTCTGATAGAGGTCGTAAATATCTGCAAGGAGCTCATCATCGGGCTCGATCATGTTATTTTTTGCATGAGAAATTCCGCCGCGAAGGGTTTTCATGAGCCCTTTTTCATCTTTGATGTGTCTTTCTGCCATGCACTCTTTGAGAACTTTCTGGCTGTCATCCTCATCGAAAATGGCAAAGTGATTTTTATAGCCCAGCGGTCCAATCGATTCTCGCAGGATTCTGGCACCCAGAGAATGGAAGGTGCAGGCCAAAATTGCCTTATTGGAGAGTTTGTGGATGCGAAGGCGCATCTCATCGGCGGCTTTATTGGTGAAAGTGACAGCTAAAATTTCACTGGAAGGAACTCCCAGTTCAATGAGATGGGCGCTCCGATAGGTGACGATCCGGGTTTTCCCAGACCCAGCGCCGGCAATGACGAGCATCGGTCCTTCGACATGCTCAGCGGCTTTACATTGCTGGGGATTGAGATGCTTGGCGAGTTGCATAGAGAAGAATATATACTACCACCAAGAATTCTTCACCTATAATTTTTTTACGAATCTTTAGAGTCTGTTAATAGATTCTTAAAATTTTAGGTGGAAATAAATTGTGCAATTTATCATAGTGCCTTGCAAATTGGAAGGAGGAATAAATGACAGCACATTCATCTTTTAATAGCAATTTATCAGGTTTAATTAAAATTTATGTTGTTAATGATGATTCATCTTTAGAAAAACCTGGTGCGGCTTATTTTGAATTTGATAATTATCAAGACATCGAGGTTGCCTGCAAAAAGGCAAGTAAAAGTTGGGAGCTGTTCTGTGCGAAAACCGTACCTATAAATACAGAACCTGAAAAATGTTTTGGTTTCTCTGTAAGAAAAGAAGAAAAAACAGCAGCCAAAATTGAAGACATGCCTACTTTAATTGGACGAATTAATTATTGGATGGGAGGGACATCAAATAAGGAAGAAAACGAGATTCCTGTAATTAATATTGGTTTAAAAGAATTAAAAGATCGAACTTGGAAAGTTCCTCAAAAAAATTATGATTATTTGAAATATTATGGGCTTAAACTTGCGATTCAAGATCCCTACCAAGAGTAATTTGAATGTCTAAAAAAGACAATATTGCACAGTTTTTCTATATTGAAAGCATGATACTACATAATCTCTGAGCGACTTTCCCCTTCGCGGGTGCCCAGATTCCCATAGCGGTGATAGTCAATGCTCAGAGCTATCTCACGTAAGTAGTGGAGGAGCTCAAGTCTCCCACTAGCAAGAACGGGCTCATAGTTGATGTAAGTGGCGGACTCGCTTGCTGCATCAAAAACTTCTTTTAGGGGTTTTTGCAAAAATCGAATCCTGTCAAAGGAGCCCCAATGGACTCTGGCAATGAACTGTTCTTGCGTCTCTTCTGTGAAACTGAGTCCCTGTAGCATTTGTTTCCATTCATTCTCAATCTGGATGGGAAGTGCACTGGGATCATAGGTCAGCTCAAGATGGCATTTACATGCCATGGCTGCAGCAATGATACGGAGGACATCGAGAGGAAGATCATCTTTTTGGATCCGAAACCCCATTCTCTTTCTCGGGCGGAAGCTTAAAAAATTATCCTGCCCTACTACTTTTTGTGGATCATGATCTTTGGCAAAGAATTTTGCCCAATGGGCATAGTTAGAAGTGCTCGCAAACCATAGGCCTAATTCGTCAGCGCTGAGATCGAGATAGCTTAAGAGACGGGTAAGGGTATTGATCGAGTCAGGGATTGGAGATTTTTCTTTAGGAATATTGAGCTGTTTCTTTTGCATGAATTGCAGAATATAGTTGGGCCCCCCCGCTTTGGATCCATGGCCAAAAGAGCTGGCTTTACAGCCTCCAAAAGGTTGCCGCTCCACAATGGCTCCGGTAATGCCTCGATTGATATAACAATTTCCTGCCTCAATTTTTTTGATCCAAACATTGATTTCTCTCTTGTCGAGTGATTGGATTCCTGAGGTGAGCCCATAGGCAGTCCTATTGACAAGATGAATCGCATCATTGAGATCTTTTGCCCGCATCACTGCAAGCACAGGGCCAAAGAGTTCTGTTTCGTGCATGAAACTTCCCTCTTTCACGCCGATTTTTACACCAGGGGACCAAAGATTGGGATTATTTGGGTCGGCTTTTGGCTTTACAAGCCATTTTTCACCTCTTTCTAATGTGGTCAATCCTCTCTTGAGTGTATCACTTGGAGGATGAATAAGAGGGATCACTTTTGAAGCGATATCCCAGCAAGTACCCACATGGAGGCTTTCGACGGCATCTTTCAATTGGCGCATGAAATTTTTATCGTCATAGACTTCTGCTTCTAAAATGGCGAGAGAAGCAGCACTGCATTTTTGTCCCGAATGGCCAAAGGCAGATTGCACGAGATCTTTGATGGCAAGGTCGCGATCAGAAAGTCCTGTGATGATCATTGCGTTTTTCCCGCCTGTTTCAGCAGAGAGATGCAAATCAGGACGTAGTTTCATGAAGAGGCGTGCGGTAGGAGTTCCTCCTGTGAGAATGATTGCATTGATTCTTTCATCTTGAACAAGCTGGCTTCCAATGGGATCATCGACACAGTTGATGAATTGCAAGACATTTTTGGGAATGCCTGCTTCCCAAAACAGGTTGACTAAGATCCACCCCGATAAAACGGCTTCTGGTGCGGGTTTAAAAAGGACACAGTTTCCTGTGACGAGTCCTGCAAAGATTCCTCCTGAGGGAATCGAAATTGGAAAGTTCCAGGGAGGAGCTATGAGGAGTGTTCCCATAGGAGAAAACTCCACTTCTTTCATCCCATCAAATTCGAGCATGCTCCGCAGATAGTATTCCCCAAAATCGATTGCTTCTGAGATTTCAGCCTCGGTCTCGTAGATAGACTTGCCCCCATCTTTCATCATAACACCGATGAGATCGTCCCGTTTTTCGCGCATCTTGGCAGTGACATTTGCAATCAGCTCGCAGCGCTCTCGAGTAGGTCGATTACTCCATCCAGATTCAGAGGCTTTTGCAGAACCTAGAGCTTGATCGATATCTTCCCAAGTCGCAAGAGAATATTGATAGAGAGTTTCATGCGGATTAGAAGGTTCAATCCCTTCTCCTTTTTGCTCGCGCTTAATTTCTTTCCCATCAATCACAAGAGGAATGTCTTCGATTTTTTTATCGCGCCAAGTATTCACCACTTCCATTGCCCACTTTTGGTTTTGGGGAAGAGAAAAATCTGTATCGGGCTCTAGGCTGAATGGTTCTTCAATTTTAAGTTGTATCGGTGGATCAAAGCGACTTTGTGTCCGGCGAGGGATTTCACTCACGGCATCGGTTTGTTTGCAGGCAATCGAAAAGAGATTGACTTGTTCTGCCCAGGCTTCGGTTCCAGGTTTTAAGCCAAAGCTGTGACGGAGGAAATTTTCCGGTCCCGTATTCTCATCGAGTCTTCGAATGAGATAGGCAATGGCACTTTGAAAATCTCGTTTTGTGGCAATGGGGCAATAGAGAAGAATTTCTCCAGAGAGTTTTTGCACGACGCGCCGCATATGATCCGCCATGCCTTCGAGCATTTCGAAGGTGATCTCTTTTTCCACATTGTTTTCAAGTCGAGTGAGCATAGCATAGGCAATGTCGAAAAGATTGTGGCTCGCAATTCCAATATGCACTGCATCGGCATGTTCAGGCCGGCATCCATAGAGAATCATCCGCTTGTAATTGGCATCTACTTCTGGTTTTGTCTTATAGGGAGTTTGTGACCAATTGTGGATACTGGCTTCAAAATGCTCCATAGTCAAGTTCGCACCTTTTACGAGCCGAATTTTAATAGGTGCTCCACCCTTCCCACGCCTTTTGATTGCCCATTCCGTCAACTCTTGCATGACGCTATAGCTATCTGGAATATAGGCTTGCAATACGATACCTGCGCTATAATCGAGAAATTCCTCTTCATCCAATACGCGTTTAAAGAGTTCTTTAGTCAGATGTAGATCTTGATATTCCTCCATATCGAGATTAACGAATTTGACTACTCCTGTTCCATCGGCCCTTTTGAAATGATGTGCTTTGGCTTTCCGGTAAAGCTGCCCCAGTCTGTCAGAGAGCACTTCTATCGTTTTTTCCCAATCGAGCAAATTAATCTGGGAAAAGACCGTAGAAATTTTGATCGAAACATATTCTACATCGTCTCTTTCGAGATCTTGCAGATAGATGTTGAGGCGTCTGATCGCCTCTTCTTCACCAAGAATTGCTTCACCGAGATGATTCAAATTGATGCGGACACCTTCTTCACGCCTTTTGGCCATATGTTTAGAAAGAGCCGCTCTTTCTCCAGGCAGAATCACTTGCGCAGTTGTTTTTCGAAGAGCTCGAGTCGCGAGCGGAATAAGAAGAACATGGAAAGCCCGTCCGAATTTTTTAAAAAATTTCAGCTCAAGACGCTTGAACCAATCGACATAGCGTGGAAT
>JAAKFC010000219.1 GCA_011065225.1 Chlamydiota bacterium | reverse complement strand
ATTTCACAAGGAGACCCTCAAATTTTTCAACTGCGACGAATTGCAGTGTTCATAGACACGGAGTGAGGAGCAGGTGACAAATTTGAGGATAAGTCGACGCCGTGAAAAACCGATTTTTGAATCGCGATCTGTATATTAGGTCCCTTGAGGAGAGGGATCTTTGAGATCGACATTCCCATCTGCAGGAGTGTCGGAAATCGGATTCGGGGGTGGTGGTGGATCCTTGCGAGCACGATCAGCATCGCTTTTGAGCCGATCTTTCTTCTTATTGCTATCCCACTTCCCTTCTATGATATCAAGGACGTCTTGGCGATCGAGAGTTTCAAACTCCATCAACAAGTCGGTCATGAGGAGAACTTTATCGCGGTTCCCTTCAATGATTTCGGTGGCCTGCTTATGAGCAGCATCTAAAATCTTGCGCACTTCGTCATCAATTTGCTTGGCAGTTTCTTCCGAGTAAGTTTTCTCGTGATGCGCCATGCCGAAGTATTGACCTTGTTCTGCGCGCTCATCATAGGTAACAGCACCAAGAGCATCCGTCATTCCCCATTCACAGACCATGCTGCGGACCAGGCGAGTGGCCTGGGAAATATCCATTTGGGCACCGCTAGAAATATCTCCGACAAAGATCTCTTCGGCAACTCGTCCTCCCATGAGAACAGCAAGCTGATCGATGACTTCTTTTCTCCAATAGTTGAGGCGATTTTTCTTGGGCATAAAATGGGTTGCTCCAAGAGAAAGGCCGCGTGGAATGATGGTCACTTTGTCAACGGGATCCCCATGCTCAACAGTAAGACCGACGATCGCATGGCCAGATTCATGAATGGCTGTGGTGCGCTTTTCTTGTTTGTCGATTTCAAGAGAACGGCGTTCTTTCCCATAGCGGACTTTATCACAGGCTTCATTGACTTCAAGCTGGGTAACGGCACTTCTTCCATTTCGGGCAGCAAGTAGAGCTGCTTCATTGAGGATATTTTTAAGATCTGCACCTGATGCACCAGGGGTATTGCGGGCAATAATCATGAGGTCGACAGCAGAATCAAGCTTGATCTTACGGGCATGCACTTTGAGGATCTCATGCCGCCCTTTGATATCGGGAAGTTCTATCATAATGCGACGATCAAAACGACCAGGACGTAAGAGGGCTTTGTCGAGAACGTCGGGACGGTTAGTAGCAGCAATGAGAATGACTCCTTCACTGGTATCAAAACCATCCATCTCGACGAGAAGCTGATTGAGGGTTTGTTCACGCTCATCATGGCCTCCTCCAATGCCTGAGCCACGGTGGCGTCCCACAGCATCGATCTCATCGATAAAGATAATACAAGGAGCTTGTTTACGAGCCTGTTCGAAGAGGTCACGGATTCGGCTGGCGCCGACACCCACAAACATCTCGACAAAGTCAGAGCCTGAGATAGAGAAGAAGGGGCGATCAGCCTCTCCGGCTACGGCTTTGGCAATGAGGGTTTTTCCTGTTCCAGGAGCACCTATACAGAGAACTCCTTTAGGAATGCAAGCACCCAGAGCAGTGAATTTTGCAGGATCTTTTAGGAAGTCGACGATTTCTTCCAGTTCTTCTTTGGCCTCATCACAGCCAGCCACATCGTTAAAAGTGACTTTATTCCTGTCCTTGGTGAGAAGGCGTGCTGGGGACTTTCCAAATGTCATTGCACCGGATCCCATCCCTTTCATCTGCTTAGAGAAAACAAAGTAGAGCAGAAATACGACAAGTAGAACGGGAAGAAGTGTGAGGAGATAGCCGAAATAGTTGGGTTTGGGCTCTTCGCTTTTAAAAGTTTTATCTAGAGCGGTTGTACGAGGCTGGTCGGGAGCTTTGAAATCAGCGCTGCGATTGGCCGCAAAGCCTTGCCACTCTTGATTGGCTCCAGCAAACCACTGATTGAAGGATTCGGGGTCTTGCTTTTCAAGTTGGCGGGTAGAAAGCTCTTTGTTGTTGAAATACCAGATCACTCCAGCTACTTGCTGACGGGCTTTGTCTAGTTGGGCACTATTGGTGAGGAGTTCATCTGAAATCTGGCGATAGCGAATGAGATCTTGTTTATAGGTGCGAACTGCACGCAATTGCCCTAAGCGAACGCCATCTTCAGGCTGGTTGAGTTCATCGACAATCCCCTGAAGCTGGTTGATGGAAGAGGCATAGACCTCAGTTCGATCAGGAAGGCTGAAATCGCGTGCTTTTAAAACCGACTCTTCCATGTCTTTGAGTTGTTGTTTCATCGCCTCATTTCCAATTCCTAAATTGGGAGAGCGGAACTCCTGGATCAGTGTGTGGAGCTCATTGCCATAACGGTCGAGTTGCGCAGGTGTGCTCGAAGCAACGCGAAAATTGCTCTTGACCTCTTTCAGAGATATGATTTGTCGGTCATTGACAGATTGGATGACAACAGCATTATTACTGCCAGGCATATCATAGCTCGAATTGACTACGACATAACCACGACCTGGAATATTGATCCCACTGAGATTGAGGAACCAATCAGCAGAGCTTTCAACGCCATCGCGCAAGCCATGCACATCTTTTTCAAGAGCGGTTTGTTCGAGAGTCAGCTGATTATTGGCGTTGAGAAGCTCAAGGAAACGATAGCGGCCCTTGGCTTCATCTGAGACTCGATCTTTGAATTTTCCACTAAAAGTAACGAGATTGTCATTCAGCGCAGT
>JAAKFC010000218.1 GCA_011065225.1 Chlamydiota bacterium | reverse complement strand
CCAGGATCAAAAATCGAAGCGGACTTGGAATCTGAGACCTTGTAGGATCAGGTTACCGCTTTGACCTCCTGTGCCATTGTCGAAAATCTGATACTGGTTGAACCAATCTTGGACTTCATAACCAACTTTGAGGGAAAAATTGCAGATGTCAAGCCCCAGCCCTAGGAATCCCTGGAGCATAAAAGCACCAAAATTTCTACCAGCAATTTTTGTGACGATATTGGAGCCAGAAGAATCGAGAAATTGATCGGAAAAGGACCAATGCCCCCACATAAGCGCTGCTGAAAAGTCTCCAACCAGGCTGAAACAGCTTGAGAGAAACCATTTGCTATTCACTCCCCCCTTGGGACCGATTCCCCAGAAGTCATTACGTAAGGTTTCTTCTGCTTTCACGGGAATAAAGAGGATATTCAAAATATCGAACGTTTTTTTTAATGGGGTTTTAAGAGTTTGGTGAATCCATCCCCCTTTTATGCCAATCACTGGACGAAGAAAAAGACATTCCGAAGGACAAAGCAAATAGCCCAGCTCCCAATCGAACATATTGTACTCGATTTTGGCTCGTATTTTTGCTTGCTGATAAAATCCGAGGTCAGAGAATATGCTTCCAAAATACTCAGATTTGATCATATCCCCTTTAGCGCGATTCGCGCCTTTTGTCTGGAAATGGGTATAGGAAAACTGTGTGTCCCAGCAGTCACAAGAGCTCGTGTATCCAATTCCAATGCGAAAGCCAGGGGCCCAATCGAAAGAAAGCTTTTGAAAAGTGACCGTTTCTAAGTTCCCTTTAGGGTCTAGATTCATAGACCAGTCGACTATTTCCGTTGTATACCAATATAGGGCATCGGCATAGACATCAACGGTGGCCGCTGAGACTTTAGATATTGCAAATAAGAGTAGTGTCGATATAGTCGCTTTTTTCATCAAAACTCAAAGCTCAAGTTTAGTGTTCCCCCTTGTAGGGTTAAATCCCCATGTACACGGAGTTGCTGAAAGGTTGGAATGCGAAACTGGCTAAACCAAATTTGTGCTTCGTACCCGAGCCGAGCCGTAAAATGGGTCCACGCGCAGATATCTGTCTCCCAACCAAGGCCTACATAAGCACCCATCATCAATGACCCCAGATGAGAATCTTTCATTTTGACATTGGTGACTTCTGATCTAGTATTTTTATATACATCAGTATTCTTCCAAGTCCCCCAAAGAAGCGCCATCTCAAAATCACCGAAGATACTAAAGCAGCGGCCTAGCTCCCACTTGCTATCAACTCCAGCAGAAGGACCAATTCCCCAAAAATCGTTTGTCAGATCCTCAGTAGAGGTAAACTGAGAGAAAGGCAGCAATATCACATTTTCCCACTCGGTACAAATGGCCTGATCGATCCATCCCCCTTTCAAGCCTATATGGGGCCGAAGAGAAAAACATTCAGTAAGGCAAAAATTTCTTCCTAGCTGCCCATCAAACATATTGTACTTAAGCGATAACTTGATCTTGGCACTTTCAGCGAGATCTTCTTTTAGAAAACCTGCAAAGAATTGGGTGAAAATTATTTCATCTTTTTTAGGGATTGTTTTGCTTCCGTGGCTCCGAAACCATGTATAGTACAGCTGCACGTCCCAGCAATCACACTCAAATACATGCCCGCCTCCAACTCGAAAGCCTGTATCCCAATCAAATGTGAGGTTCTTTCCTTCAAAAACCTCTATATTTCCCAGAGTGCTCCCCAATGAACTGGCCCAAAGAAGCGAGGGCTGTTCAGAAGCTTTCCAAACAAGAAGATCGGCAAATAGATCAAATGAAAATGCAGATGCTGGAGCTAAAGCCAAAATAAGCGAGGCATATAGTTTAGAACGCAAAGCGGACATCAAGTGATCCTCCTTGCAAAGTTAAAATATTGTTGAGGCGGCCGCCATTTAAGGTATAGAACTGGAGTTGGCTAAGCCAAAATTGCGCTTCATATCCAAGGCGCACTGCAAAGCAATAACACTTCCCTTCTCTTTTCCAACCAAGTCCGATGAAATCCCGGATCATCGGCGCTGCTCCATCGATTTTTGAGAGGTCAATGATTACCTCTTCCGAGCGATCATTTTGGTATCGATCTTTAAATGTCCAACGCCCATACATCAGCGCGCCAGAAAGGTCGTTAAATAAAGAAAACGTATGGCACTCGGTTCCACACAAAATCCAATTCAAATTAAGACCTGCGCTTGGCCCTATCCCCCAAAAATCGTTCTTTAGATCTTCAGAAGCCTTAGTAAATAAAAGAGCAGGGTCCGTTGGATCTTGCCATTTTGTATCAATCGATTGATCGATCCACCCTCCTTTGAGGCCGATAAACGGACGCAAGGTTAAGCATTCACTTGCACAAAAAAGCCGTCCAAGCTCTGCATCAAAGATATTCAAGGCAATCTTCCAGCGTATGCTTGCACTGCGATAAGTGGGGCCAGAAAGTTTACCTCCATCAGCATTATTGATATAGAAGTTCCCCAAAAATGCCGAGGTAATCTCTCCATCCGTGCGAGCAGAATCTTTTCCTACACTGCGATACCACGTATAAGACCCCAACAGGTCCCATCCATCATGACATGTGGAATAATCAAGTCCCAGGCGAAATCCAAAATCACACCCAAAAGAAACAGACAGCAGATCAATATTTTCAGTGGAGCCCTCTGTTGTAAAAACCTGCCCCCAATTTTCTGTACTGGCCTCACTTGT
>JAAKFC010000217.1 GCA_011065225.1 Chlamydiota bacterium | reverse complement strand
GGAACTTCCCGGATCTTTTGGGCGGCTTCAACCATGGATATGCTCCTTGAGGTTGCTTATTCGTTTTGCCAGAGGATCTGATGAATTGAGATGCATTTCGGCCATTTTGAGAGCTTTTTTTGCTTCTTCGATCTCTTCCATAGAGAGATAACACTCGGCTGCATGAAAATGAGAAGTCGGGCTATGCCCACTTAAGAGAGCGAGCACTGCCCAAGCATGGAGTGCAGCCTTATATTCTTTTTGCATTTGGCGAGACGCTGCGAGTCCTTTCCAAAAACGGATATCGTAAGGGTCATGCAAAATGAGCTGAATAAAAAAATTGGCAGCATTTTCGTACTCGCCAATTTCATATTTTCCAAAAGCGCAGGCATAGATTGTTTCTCGTTCATGCTTGGAAAAGGGTTTTCCCCCTGAGACGCCCAGGGTCTCTTTCAACTCATCAACTGCCGCAACAAAATCCATTAACGTGCCCTTTGCATGTTGGAGAGAATTCGATCTGTGAGACCGAGCATCCGCTGCATGCCGCGGTTGAAGAGTTCAACTGCTTTGCTCAGCTCAAATTGTTCATGCATGATCTCTTCCGATGCCATGTTGATTTTGCGTTGCAAAGGTCCTTCGATGCGCTGTGTGACCATTCTCTCCAAATTTTTGTCTTCACTCAATTCTTTGAGTTTTTCTTGTAGTTGTTTCGTAACTGCAATGATTTCACCATCTGTCCAGGAGAATTTTGTGGGAGGAAAAATATGACGTAGTTCTGGATTCTGGGCAAGTCTTTGAATGCAGACAATATCTTCCTCACTCACCTCAATCTGATGAGGGTCATCTTTGGAAAATGCATCACTTGCATTCGCAAGTAAACTCAAGAAATGTTCGAGATCTTCCATCTCGATGACTAGGCGTTCGATTTCCTGGTTTTTGCATTCAATTGCCTCGTAGACGCGTGCTTCATGTTTTTCGAAAAGTTTTACCGATTCTAAGGCTAAGTTGCTTCCATAATTTTCTGCCATTTTCTCACTCCAATTTTAAGGCCGCACATTTAGTTTAATGGTGAGGGGAAATTATCGCAAGGCTAATGATAAGGCTAATAATGATGGTGCCACTTAAGAGAAAACTTCCCTTGCTGGTTTTCATTCATTTCGGCTTGGAAGTGAATCCCTTTTTTGAGATCGACCTCGACAGAGACATTGCGGCTCTCTGCCCCTTGCGAGAGAGTGAGCAGTACGCCGCGCATGAGGTATTTCCCAATTTGCAATGAGATTTTACCTGGGTCATTTTCCGATGTGATGATTGTAAGGCGGTCGATGCCGAGTGTTTTGCGGATTTTTTCCAAAATATCAGGCGCCGAATTGCCCGAAAGAGAAATGACGGTTTGTGCGAGTTGCAATGCTTGTATTGCTGAAATTTCAGAAATGTCTTTGTTGAAGAGGATTTGTGAAAGTAAAGAACTGGTGGGCAATTGTGGGCTTGATTGGAAAGAGAGGTTGGGAGAGGAGAGGGGACCACGCAACATCACAGTCACATTTACATCGGGTAGATCGCACTCTCCGCTTAGGGAAATATAAGCGCTTGGAGTGGGGGTGTCATTGAATATCACTTCACCCTGTGTGAGATCAAACACTTTCCCTGAAAAGAGGTATTCTCCGTTCACAAGTTGGAGGTTGCCTTTGGCGACGATGTCGATGAAATCTCCTGTAATGTGGAGCTTGCCCTTGAGCTCTGCAGAAAGTCCTCGTCCCTCCACGTAGGCTTTGCCAGGCACATCGAGATCGAGATCGAGCTTAAGCGGGGAGCCAGAAGGGGGAAGAGTTTTTTTGCGGGTGATGGTCTCTGGTGGATTCACAAACGTGATGGGGAGGTCCGGGAGGGATGTAGGAAGAGTATCGGGAATACGAAAAGTAGCCTCGTCAATTTTCAGTTTACCCTTAGCAATCGCTCCTGTTTTGTCTCCGCTTATGGTGACTTGCCCAGTGAAATTCCCTGTGATCGTGTCGAAAGTCACTGCTTCGAATTGATTGAGCTCACAAGTAATAGTAAAAGGGAACTTTTTGAGTCGATTCAAAAGGACGTTCCCATTTGCTGAGATATTTCCTCCCTTTCCATCTATTGCATAGAGATCAGTGATTACCACATTTTGCCGATTGGCATAGCCTTTGGCGGAAATTTCCTTTAATTGCGTGCCGCTGTAGTAATTTTCATAGAGGCCATCTTGCAGATCAAATTCTCCTTGGAGCATCGGTTTTGCGAGGGTTTTAGAGAAATAAAGATTGGTCGTCAACCATCCTTCAATCCGCTGGTGCCCGATATTGATGAAATTGAAGAGATCTTGGAGTTTTCCCTCTGCTACAAGTGCACCTGAAAAAGGCTTTTGCTCATCGATCTGCAATTTGAAGGGGAAGTGCTTGTAAAAAATTGGAAATGTCCCAGAAAAATGAACAAATTGTTCTCCCCTGGCTTTGAGTTCTCCGTGCACTTGAGCAGTATTGCCACTGAGATGGATTTGCATGGAACCTTTTGTTGTGAGTGCATCAGTATTGCCCTCTGAGAGAAAAAGAGCTCGCTTGAGCGCAATATTGCAGCTTCCTTCAAGGTTTTTATCCCAGGAGACGAGGTCAACATCAAAGGAGCCAATTCCAGCAAGAGAAAAATATCGATAAGGGATTGGAATGAATTCCAGGGGGAATTCATCTGCTTTAATTTTGATCAGAGAAGTCGAACG
>JAAKFC010000216.1 GCA_011065225.1 Chlamydiota bacterium | reverse complement strand
TGCATGATGCCGAGGATGTCTTCAATCTCGACGACTTGGTAGCGGATGCCTTGGGGAGTATTGTAACGGAAAACAATAAGAGTATCACCGGGCATGAGCTTCATATCGATCACATTGGAGATTTTACTCCCGTCAGCGAGCTCAAAATAGACTTTCGCAGTCGATCTTTCTTGTTTGAGAAGTTCCCAAGCTTTGAGGTAGTCACCAGCCCGTTCTTTGGGGTTGATGATCATGATGCTGCGAGCGGGATGCATCATTTGAGCAAGTGCTTGGATCTCTTTCTGTTGTTCCATAGCTTGTTTAGGCGCAGCTTTTGTGGTTGGGGCTGCTTGCAGGAAAAAAAGACTGGCTAAAAGTATCATCATAGGCTCATTTTGCAAAATTTTGTTTCTTTATGGCTACCATTAATATCGAAATATCAGCTGGAGTAACCCCTGCAAGGCGTGAAGCTTGTCCAAGATTGACAGGTTGGATCTTTTGCAGTACTTCTTTTGCCTCATTGCGAAGACCAGTAATGGTAGGATAATCAAAGCTGCGGGGGATTTTGATATTTTCAATTTGATCGAGTTTTGCAATCTCTCTTTTTTGCCGCTCGATATATCCCTCATATTTGAGAGTGAGTTCGATTTGACGGTTGATCTCACCTCCATGATCGAGGATGCCAAATTTTTCAATGAGAATATTGTAGGTCACTTCTGGCCTACAGAGATATTGGGCTAAGTTCAAATTGTCGCGGTGTGTGTTTCTTAAGTAGGAGAGGGTCTCTTCAATGGCTTGTTTTTTTGCGCAAAGCTTTTGAAAACGCGCTTCATCAATCAAACCAAGTTCATAGCCAAGAGGGCGCAGTCTGAGATCCGCATTGTCTTGACGAAGAAGAAGGCGATGTTCTGCACGGCTCGTAAACATTCGATAGGGCTCAGTGTGATCTTTAGAGATGAGGTCATCGATCATCACACCAATGTAGGAGTCAGAACGTTTTAAGATGCATTCGGATTTGCCTTTGATTTTATTGGCAGCATTGATTCCGGCAATGAGCCCTTGTGCTGCGGCTTCTTCGTAACCTGTGGTCCCATTGATCTGTCCTGCAAGATAAAGACCAGAAATGGTTTTGGTCTCGAGGGTGAGATTGACCTGGCCGCTTGTGACGTAGTCGTATTCAATGGCATAGGCAGGGCGCATGACCTCGGCTTTTTCGAGCCCAGGCACGCTATGCAGAACTTGCAATTGCACATCAAAAGGGAGGGAAGAAGAAACCCCATTGACATAGATCTCGTCCGTATCAAGTCCTTCAGGCTCGAGAAAAAGTTGATGTCTTTCTTTATCGGGAAAGCGCTTGATTTTTTCTTCAATCGAAGGGCAGTAGCGAACTCCTATTCCTTTGATTGTGCCTGAGTACATGGGCGAGCGATGGATATTTTCTTCGATAATTTTTTTAGCCTTCTCACCCGTGTAGGTGATAAAGCAGCTTATTTGGGCAAGGCGCGGGCCAATGGGTTCATCGTAGGAAAAAGCGAGTCCTTCTTCACCAGGTTGCTCTTCCATTTGAGAATAGTCAATGCTGCGCGCATGGATGCGGGGCGGTGTCCCCGTTTTGAGTCTACCGAGCCGAAAACCCAAATCGAGCAAATTTTTAGAAATCCCCACAGCAGGTTGATCTCCAGCGCGTCCACCCGCATAGGAAGTTTCTCCGATGTGGATCAGGCCTTTCATGAAGGTCCCAGTCGAAAGAATCACTGTTTTGCCGATATAGGCGATGCCCTCTTTTGTACAAACCCCTTTTACTTGTCCCTCTTCCACGATGAATGATTCAGTGGTTCCCTGTTTCAAAAAGAGATTTTCCACTTCTTCCAAGAAGTGTTTCATTGTAGTTTGGTAAGCAAATTTATCAGTTTGCGCTCTTGGCGACCAGACGGCAGGACCTTTTGAAGCATTGAGCATCCGGAATTGGATGGCGCATTTGTCAGCAATTTTTCCTTGAATGCCCCCGAGGGCATCGATTTCGCGCACCAGATGGCCTTTTGCTGTCCCACCAATTGCTGGATTGCAGCTCATTTTGCCGATGGTGTCGAGATTCATCGTCAAAAGAAGGGTTTTACAGCCCATACGCGCAGAAGCGTGCGCAGCCTCACAGCCAGCATGGCCGGCGCCTATGACAATGATGTCAAAAATTTCAGGATATTTCCACATGAGAGGGAAAAAATGTTAATTATTTTTTCTTATGACGATCGCGACGTCGACGTTTTTTTCGCTTGTGTTTTGCGATCTTCTTTTGGCGTTTTTTCTTTACAGATGACATTCGACTCTCCTACAAAGGACAAATTGTAACGCAAATCCCCCTATAAAGTAAATACCCACGTTGCTATTCTGCCCGTTATGTCTGCTTTGATTGAGTTTCGAGGAGTTTCAAAACGGTTTTACCGTGCCAAACATCCCGAAGTACATGCGCTTCGTCATGTAAATATTTCAATTGAAAAGGGAGATATTTTTGGGATCATTGGCCTTTCAGGGGCGGGAAAATCAACTCTTCTTCGTTGCTTAGCAACCATCGAAAAACCCTCCATTGGAAAAATCTTTATACGTGGGCAAGAAGTCACAAATTTGAATGGGTCGGCTCTTCGCAGTGTTCGCCTGCAGATGGGGCTCATCTTCCAGCATTTCAACCTCTTTTCTTCTCGCACAGTAAAGGGCAATATCGCATATCCGATGGAAATTGCTGGAATTGGCAGGG
>JAAKFC010000215.1 GCA_011065225.1 Chlamydiota bacterium | reverse complement strand
TGAAGAGGAAGTCTATGGAACTCCCTCCCGTCTTGTTGCAGGTGCTCCTGGATGGGCACAACATTGGCATAATAGCGCCCGCCTTGTTGGGACCTATTTCTTGCATGATGAAATCGAATATGTCCTTTTCCTAGATGTCGATGAGATTTTTTCGAAAGGATTTGAGATAGGCGAGTATGATGCAATCCGATTTGCCACCTATTGGTATTTCAAAAGAGCTGATAATGCTGCGACTATATTTCCCGATGGCCCTTTGCTCGTTCGCAAGGAAAAACTTAACCCAGAGCTACTCATCGATGAAGATGAACGGTGCGGCATGTTTCAGAAAATCAAAGGGAAAAAATCCCAAGAATATTTAGAGAAAGGCAAACCTCTTGTGCATCATTATAGCTGGGTCCGCACAAAAGAAGAGATGCTTGCAAAAGTCCGCTCATGGGGACATCATTGGGAGCGGGATTGGGAAAGCCTGATCAATCAAGATGAAGATTTTGTGCGCAGATATGACTATCGGAAAGTTGAACCCTTCTGGGATCCTCTTCAAGAAGAAGTGCAATTGCCCGATGAAAAAAAAGTCCCACTTTGTAGAGTGACACCAAAAGATATTTTCCGAAAAGAGATTGGCCTGATGATCAAAAAAACTAACTTTATCCAGGAAAAAGAAAACCTGGCCCTTTAGGACGGGGTTCACTGAGATATTTTAAAAATTGAGCGTGCAATATAAAATCCTACAATAGGAATATCCCGAAATCGCTCTTTCAAAAACATATAGGCTGCTCTAAAGTGAGTTCCCTTTCTAAGAACATCATCAAATAGCCAAATCTCTTTGGGTTTAGGTAAAAGTACTTTTTCATTTAAAGTATAATTACTGAAAAGATCATTCGGATTTCTAGGAGAACTTTTTAAAGCGTGTAATGGAGGTCTTGTTTTTTTTTGCAAATAAAGTTCCCGGATGTCACCGTTTGGCATGAATGCCTCTAGCATCTTAAGATTTCGATCATCATACTCTTGTGAATCCTTAGCCATTGAAGGTGGCACTGGAACTAATGTTGTATGAGTGATTCGATCAGAAAGATCAATTGTATTGAGAATTGCATCTCTAAAGAGCTGGGCAGCGCTACTAATGGATTGTTCTTTATAATAATATTCGGGCAAGCCCCTTTTTGTAACAGATTTTTTATAATTAATAATTAATCGATTTATTTTGCTATGTGCAGATTTAGCGCCAGGAGTGTATTCTCCAAGAAAATAGATTTCATCCTCTTCTTCTAGAAATGAATAATTTATTCTAATTAACTCATCTATTCGTTTGAGGAGTAATGGAGAGATGATTTCGGATTTCATCATAATCTTTTACACGGATTGCGCCTTTTTCCTCGAATTTTTTCGGCCAAGAAAGGGAAGGATTCAGAAAATTATTTTCTAGGATAAATAGTTTTCTCTTTTGTTCTAGCGCTGCTTTGGCTTGAACATGTGTTCCAGATGTCTCTCCTGCTTCAACAATAATCGTAGCTTCTGTTAAGGCAGACATAGTTACATTTCTCTCAGGAAAAAAAAGGCGATTTTCTCGATAAGTTTGTCTAGAGTATCTAGAGAAAGGTACTTGGCTAATTAAAAGATAATCATTAGCTATTTTATTCTGCAAATCTTGGTTTTCAGGCGGATAATAACAATTTAGAGGAGTTCCAATAACGCCAATTGTAAAGCCATCATTCTCTATTGCAGTCTTGTGTGCAACTGTGTCAATACCCCTTGCAAGACCAGAAACAATGGCTACTCCATCTTTAACAAGTTTTTTTACTAAATATTCTGTTCGGAGAGTTCCTTCCCGAGTTGGCTTTCTGGTTCCAACTACGGCGACGCTGGGCATATAAGTTAATTCCCAATTTCCTTGAAAATAGAAAATTTTTATAGGATATCTGGCATCATTCAAACGTTCTGGAAATTCCCCGTCACCATAAATTCTTACACCAAAATTGGTAAGTTTACGAATAATCGGTAACAAATTCTTTTTGTAATCATTGATAGTTTGAGGTTCTATCATAGTAGATACAAGAGAATTTGGATAACCATTTAGTTTTATGGATAGAGAACGGACAGTTGAATGTGGCTGATCCCATAATGCTTCATAAGCAAGAAGCTCTTCAAGAGGGGAAAGAGCCCTATATTTTAATATGCTAGTCATGAGACTACCCCACTATTTGAAGAATTTGATTTTTCAAAGGATTTTTTTGCAGATTTTTGATTCATTTCGCAGGACATACTTGGTAAAGTAGGCCAAGAAGTGAAGCAGAAAGATGGATAAAAAGACTCAAAAAGCATGTTTTTCAAATAGTGGAATAGTCTCATATATGCCTAGTGATAAATCTTTGCCATTAATGATACAAGTTTTACACATATTTATCTAGCAGGTTGCCGAACTTATCAAAGATTGAGCTCTCTTTTTTTCAACTCGGCTGTGATTTGTTCAATCGATTCAAAGACAATGCCGTCGATACCAAATTTTCTGCTTGCCTCTACATTTGATTTCTGGTTATCAATGAAGACAGTATCCCGCGCATCCCAAATGAGACTTTGGAGTAAGCGTCGGTAGATCTTGGGATCGGGCTTTCTTGCTCCTAAATAACAAGAGAGCAAAATGGGATCGAAGAGATCATATCCACCCATAGACTCGATGAAACGAGCTCGATGGGCATTTGTATTCGAGAGAAGAGCCACTTGAATCCCTTGCTCTTTAATC
>JAAKFC010000214.1 GCA_011065225.1 Chlamydiota bacterium | reverse complement strand
TCGAGCTGGAAGGCAGTGATGCCAGAATCATTTCCAGTTATTTTGAAATCCATATCACCAAGAGCATCCTCAGATCCGAGAATATCGGAGAGGATCGCATAGTGCTCGCCTTCGAGAATGAGACCCATAGCAATTCCAGCAATGGGGTGTTTGATTGGGATTCCAGCATCCATCATCGCCAGGCATCCACCGCAGACTGAAGCCATGGAAGAAGATCCATTACACTCAGTGATGTTGGATTCGAGACGGATGACGTAAGGGAAGTCATCCTGAGAGGGGAGTGTGGCTGTAAGTGCCCGCTCAGCGAGCTTGCCATGCCCGATTTCTCGTCGTCCTGGAGGACCGAAGCGGCCCGCTTCTCCAACACAAAAAGGAGGGAAGAAATATTGGAGGTAGAAGCGACGGCCTCCTTCGCCATCGACTGTCTCGTACCGTTGGGCCATGGTATCTCCACCGAGTGTGGCAACGGCAATCGACTGAGTCTCTCCACGGGTGAAAACAGAGCTTCCATGGGTGCGAGGGAGATAGCCCATATCGATCGAAATGGGACGCACTTGATCGGTTTTGCGGCCATCAGAGCGAACATTTTCGGTCAGAATCATTTCGCGCATGATGCGAGATTGGGTCTTTTTGAAAGCAGCTAGGATCTCATTCTTAGGATAGAGTGGCTCTCCTTCTTCAGGGCAGAATTTGACGAGCAAGGCATCCTTGATGTCTCCAATTTTTTCTTCACGTTCTTGCTTTTTTGCGATGCGAATTGCTGGCTCAAGATCTTTGGCAGCAAAAGCTTCCACTTCTTTGAGAATTTCTTCAGAGGGAAGGCGCAAAGTATCGAGTCGCTTAGGTTTTCCGATCAAATTTTGCCATTCACTAAGAGCAAGACAAATCTGTTGGATTGCCTTATGCCCTTCTTCAACAGCTTCTAGGACTTGGTCTTCTGTGAGGAAGTCTGCATAGCCTTCGATCATGAGAATGGCATCCTCGGTTCCAGCTAACATGAGGTCGAGGCGCGATTTTTCCATCTCCTGAAGAGTGGGATTGATCACAAGGCGTTCGCCAATTAGGCCCACTTGGACACCCGCTACGGGCTTAATAAGGGGAATGTCTGAGATCACAAGGGCTGCTGAGATGGCGCAAATCGCTAGAGGACTAGGCACATGGACCCCATCATAAGAAAGGACATAGGCGATGACTTGAGTGTCGTGATACCATCCCTTTTCAAACATTGGTCGCAAAGGGCGGTCGATCAGGCGACAAGTTAAAATTTCTTTTTCTACGGGGCGTCCTTCCCTTTTCAGGTAGCCGCCGAGGGTTTTTCCTGTGGAAGAAAATTTTTCCTGGTAGTCGACTCGCAAAGGGAGAAAATCGACATCCTGGAGGGGGGATTCAGAGGCGCAAGCAGTGGCCAGGAGCATTGTCTCGCCTGAGCGGAGGATGACCGAGCCATTGGCTAGGCGGGCAATCTTGCCAGTTTCAAAAGTAATTTCTCTTCCGCCTACAGATACACTAATGGATTCTTTATTCATGGTATTCCTTATGAGTTAAAATTCTAGATTGGCGGATAAATTGACCAATCCTGCAAACGAAAACTTTTCCTTTGCAAAAGTGGGCATTCCATCTCGCCAAAGTTCAGTAAAATATACCAGGAAAAAACTTTATATACAAAACAAAAGGCAAGCGATGCGCTTGCCTTTATTAAGGTGGTGTTAAGAAGGGGTGCTATTTGCGCAATTTAAGACGCGCAATCAAATTTTGATACCGCTTCGTATCCGTAGAATTCAAATAATCTAATAGCTTGCGACGTTGTCCAACGAGCTTGAGAAGGGCAAGACGTGAGCTGTGATCCTTGGGAGCGAGTTTCAAATGCTCAGTAAGTTCTGCAATTCTCTCAGTTAAAATTGCAATTTGAACGTCGGCGGAACCAGTATCCTTCTCGTGCAACTGAAATTTTTTAGTGATTTCTTCTTTGGTGCCTTTATCGAGTGACATTTAAAGATCTCCTTTAGAAACAAAAACCGTTTGTGCAAGTAAACTTTATTGTAAACAATTTCGCTTTTCAATTCAATGACAATTTGAAATTATTCATAACTTGCTAAGTGCAAAAACTCATGTTAGCATATCAAATCAATTAAACCCAAGCGTTAAAAACTGTGCATATACATGATGAAAATTTTATGCGAGAGGCACTTCTCGAAGCAAAAAAGGCTTTTGCTTTAGGGGAAGTTCCTGTAGGTGCTGTACTTGTTTATGAAGGGGAGATTATCACACGTGCGCACAATCTGGTCGAACAAAAACTGGATGCATCAGCGCATGCAGAACTGCTTTGTTTGCAAGAGGCTGCAAAGATTTTGAGCAATTGGCGTTTGCAAAACGCAATTCTCTATTGTACTCTTGAACCTTGCGCAATGTGTGCGGGAGCAATGGCGCTATTTCGCATCCTAAGACTCGTTTATGGTGCGCCTGATTTGCGCCATGGAGCCAATGGAAGTGTTTTTGATGTGCTTAACCGGCCCCACCCGATCCACCAAGTTGAAGTGAAAGGGTGTGTGTGCGAGGGGGAGGCTAAGGCCCTTATGCAAGAATTTTTTCGAGAGAGGAGAAAAAAGCATGTTAGAACTTTTTGATGAGCTTGTAGCTCTCCAAGAGAAAAAGGTTTTTAAGTTGGCAGAAAAGATCATCCCCAATATCACGCGAGATGATATCCTTCAGCCCAACGATTTTCCAGCCCTCGAAAATCACCC
>JAAKFC010000213.1 GCA_011065225.1 Chlamydiota bacterium | reverse complement strand
CCTTTGAGGGTGACATAGCGGTCTTCAAGGGCTAGCAAGTCGTCAAAGATCACAAGAGTATTTTCACCTAGGTAATCAAAAAGGGTTGCAAGCTCTTTTTCTTCTTGCAGGAGTTTGGGCTCAGATGCGGGACACACAAAGAGAGCTTCCACTTTTTCAATTGATTTTTGCCCAACTGGATCAAAGGTTCGGATTGTTTCGATGGCATCCCCAAAAAATTCGACACGAAAAGGCTCGGGCGCGGAAAGTGGAAAAATATCGAGAATGCCGCGGCGCAGGGCGTACTGGCCTTTATCCGCTACAACGGGCTCTTTGTGATAGCCAAGAGCTTCTAAAAATGTATCGAGGACATCGAAAGGAATTTCTTCTCCCACCTTCCACAAGTTGCAGCTAGGGCGCAGTTTTTTTGGAGTCGGAAGTTTTTGCAGTACTGCTTGCAAGGGACAGAGAACAACTTTGGGTTCTTTATGCTCTAAAAAGTGATAGAGGATCTCAAATCGTCTCCCTACGATGTCGGGACTGGGTGGGATCTCTTCGCCTGGTAGAGTTTCCCATGCGGGGAATTCATAGAAAGGGCGGATCCCAAAATAATCGAGATTATCGACGAGACGGTTTTCCGATTTATCGGAGGTGATGATTAGGATGTTTTTTTTCTTTGCTTTGAAGAGAAGCGAAAGAAGGGCAGCTTTTGGGCCATCCCAAAGTCCTTCGATGAGAAGAGAATCTTCTTTCATCTCGAAAAAGTTAGCAAGAGAGGGGCTAGAGAGCAGTTTTTTGTCGATGGTCACTGCTTGAGAACGAGGTTTTGAATGGTTTTAAAAGCTTCTTCGATTCCTGCAGGATTTTTCCCACCTGCCTGGGCACTATCGGGTTTGCCACCACCACCGCCACCAATCGATGAGGAAATCTGCTTGATCAGGTTGCTTGCTTGGATCCCTTTTTCAATGAAATCGGGACTCACTTTAATGACGAGTTGGACGCGGCTATCGAGTTTTACAGCAAGAGCTACAACCCCGGATTGCATTTTTTGCATGATCCCATCGGCAAGCTCTCCTAAATCTTCAGGCTCGATGTCGACAAGAGAAGTGAGAAGACCTTCTTTTGCTCGTGCTGCAAGCTCCTGCATCAGTACTTTTAATTGTCCTCTCTTGAGTGTGCGCAGCTCAGATCGCAGAAGAGTATTTTCATCGATCACAGATTCGGTTTTTTCAAAAAGTTTTGCAGGTTGCGCTTTCAGAAAGGCAGCTGTTTTTGCTAGCACTTCTTCTTCTGCTCGTACAAATTGTTCTGCTGCTTTGCCACAAGAGGCTTCGATGCGACGCACGCCAGCTGCGATGCTACTCTCTTTCGTGATGCGGAAATAACCGATCATCCCCACATGATAGGCATGGGTCCCCCCACAGAGCTCTTTCGAAAAATTGACATCGACCACTCGCACATGAGAGCCATACTTCTCTCCAAAAAACTGTTTGATTTCGGGGCGATTTTGCGCCTCTTCAAATGAAACCTCATACGTGCTGACACTTTGATTTTCTCGAATTTTCTCATTCACGAGATCTTCGATTTGGTGCAGGTCTTCTTGAGAAAGAGGCTTGTGGTGATTGAAATCAAAACGCAAACGTTTTGGCTCAACCAGAGATCCTGCTTGGCGAATATGTCCGCCGAGAACTTGTTGCAGTGCCCAATGCAAAAGGTGCGTCGCAGTGTGGTGTGCAGCAATGTTTAAACGGCGCGGCTCATCAATTTCTGCACAAACAGAATCTCCGACACTAAAAAATCCCTCTTCGAGTGTTCCAAGGTGGACGATCACGTCGGGAAAAGGGCTTTGGCAATCGGTGACGCGAAAACGTGCTTTTTCATTTGCAATCACACCAATGTCTGCAACTTGCCCTCCCTTTTCCCCATAAAAAGGTGTCTCTTTGAGCAAAATAAGTCCCTCCGTCCCTTTGGCGAGCGAATCGACGAATTCACCATTTTGCACAATCGCGGCGATTTCTGACTGTATTTTCATTTCGCTATAGCCGACAAAAATGCTAGGGCCATGTTTTTTTACAAAACCTCCATAGAGGCTCCCTTCCGCTTCTTGTCCTTTTACAGTCCGTGCTGCTCGCGAAAGCTCTTTCGCTTTTTCTTCCAAAAGTTGATAGGCATCGATGTTGACTTGCAGATTGGAATCTTTTGCAATGAGCAAAATTTCTTCAAGAGGAAAGCCATACGTATCTTTTAGTTTGAAGGCATCTTCACCGCTGATCTGCTTGTGGGGGCTTTTGAGTGCTTTTTCAACCACTGAGCTCAAAATGTTGCCACCCCGTTTCAGGGTACGTAAAAAACCCTCTTCCTCCAGAGTGAGAATTTCAGCGATTCGATCTTGTGTGGTGATGATTTCTCGATAGTCTTCGCCCATAGTTTCCATAAGGGCAGGAAGAACATTTGCTAAAAAAGGCTCTTCCATTCCAAGGAGAGTTCTTCCATAACGAATTGCGCGACGAAGCAGCTTGCGCAAAACGTATCCCCGCTCGATATTGCTTGGCTGTGCTCCATCGGCAATAGCAAAAGCAAGTGAGCGAATGTGATCGGCAATGACATGAAAGGCAGGTGCGGTTTTTGTATCGTTTTCTTCGTATTTACGCCCGGTTACTTTTTCAATTTGCGCAATTAAATGGCGCAAAATATCGGTGAGGAAGACATTGTCTACATCCATTTTCAAAGAAACAATGCGCTCAAGCCCTGCTCCCGTATCGATCGATTGGTT
>JAAKFC010000212.1 GCA_011065225.1 Chlamydiota bacterium | reverse complement strand
TATTTTCGCACTGTATTTGGAGATATAGAAACATCTTCTGCAATAGAAGAGTAAGAAACCGGAGAACCTACCCTTTCTCTTAATAATTCAAAAACCAAGCGGATAGCATTCAAATTATAAATTATTTCAAAATCGAGTACATCCGTTCTAAGCAAACTATCGACATATTGCAAACGCCACCGATTTGCATCAACAAGACGATCGACTAAAAAAGGTTCAGGGAAACCACCCCGTTCAAGAAAACGATCAATTGTATATGGTGTTTGGACTTTTTTGCATTCAGCAGGTGATAAAGGCATCAAACGATGAAGAAAATAGCGCCCAGCTAGAGAATCTCCCACTTGATTAAAAATTTCAAGACGAGCACTTCCTGTTACAAGGATTTTTTGATGCTTTGGCTTTGTATCATAGACCCCTTTTAAAAAATTTTTCCATTGGGGCATCTTGTGAATTTCATCTAGGATGATAAGTTCCGTTTCTGGAAGCCAAGATTCTTCTATGATAATTTTTCTATCTTCAAGGTGGTCATAGGTAAGATAGATGGAAGACGCAAACTCTTTTTCAATGACTCTAGCTAAAGTGGTTTTTCCTGATTGACGGGGTCCTGCAAGGAACACCATTTTCTTCTGCAAATCGCGCAAAATAGCTTTTTTTTGATATCTTTCCATATTGACTATTCTGCACGCTATTTCGAAATAGTCAAGACTTTTCCGCATTTGCTTGCAGAATAGTCGGATTTTTGCAGTTTTGAAAATTTTGCAAAAAAACCTTGAACCTATCCGGATAAATTTCCTAGAGAGGTCCAATGAAGTTTGATTCAGATTTTCTGAAAATTTTTGCAGACAATATACATAAATATTGTCAAAAAAATTTCTAGGAAAGATGAGTTAAAATTCGCAGGAAATCTTCTAGGAAATTTATTCGGATAAGTTCTTACGACTTGAGTAAATTTCTCCCTCCCCCTAAAATTAGATACCTTATGCGGGTGTAGCTCAGTGGTAGAGCATCACGTTGCCAACGTGAGGGTCATGAGTTCGAGCCTCATCACCCGCTTTTGATAGAAAACAAAGAGTTTATATGACTTCTAAAACTGAAGAAAAGAAAAAAGAATACAAAAATGATCAGATCCAAGTGGTCGTCCACCGCAAACCCAATTGCATGGTAGAATATGAAGTGCAAGCCCTTCGTTCTATCTGCGTGGAGGCACACAAAAAAGCAGCTAAGAGCGTGGGGAAAGAAGTGCTCATTCCTGGCTTCCGCAAGGGAAAAGCCCCACCAGAACTTGTCGCCAAGCGCTACCCCCATGATCTCGACAAGAGGTGGCAAGAAGGCATTGCCAATATAGCCTATCAACAAAGCTCCCAGCTAGCCAACATTCCTTTGGTCCGCCAAGATGCATCCATTTCTTTTAAAATGGAAAGCCACTCACGTGAAGGAGCAAAACTCATTTTATCTTTTGAAACGATCCCCAATATCCCCTCTATCGACCCAGCAAAATGCATCTTGACAGAGATGAAGCGTCCCGAAATCAGCAAAGAAAAAGTAGAAGAGACGATCCGCCAAACACAAATGTTTTTTGCAAAATGGCAAATGGCAAAAGACCGTCCCATCAAAGAAAGTGATTTCCTTCTCCTCGATGTCGATGTGATCGAAGAAGATCCCCCACAAAAGCTTTTTTCCAATACCCGTTTTGAAGTAGCTGATAAATCGATGGCACAATGGATGAAAAAGCTTGTTATCGGCAAGAAAACCGGTGATGTGCTCGAAGCAGTGAGCGAGCCCGATCCGACTTTAAGTGAAGAAGAAAAAAAGGAATATCCTCCTAAAAAGGTCCGAGTCACCATCAAAGCCATTGAAGAAGCTGAGCTGCCCAAACTTGATGACGAATTTGCAAAGCAAGTAGGAGCAGAATCCGTTGTTCAACTTCGCACACGCATTGAAGAACTCTTAAACAAAAAAGCCGATGAAGGTATTCGGGAAGAGCAACGGGAGCAAGTGACGACTTTTCTTCTCTCCCATTATTTTGAAATTCCCACTTCTGTCATTGAAAAAGAGGCGCAATTCCGCTTGCAACAGATGATCCAAGATCCCCAATTCAAAACAAAATGGGATCAAGGCAATGATAAAGAAAAGCAAGATCTTATTGAAAATGTCAAAAACAATGCTGAAAAAGCAGTGCGCATTTTCTATTTGTGCCGCAAAATTGCCGCCGATCAAAAAATTTCGGTCGAGCCAAAAGATATCCCACTCGCTTCCAATGATCCGATTGAAGCACTCCTCTTCCCCACCGCGCAACACCACGACCCCAGACAACCCGATGTAAAACAAGCAGAGGCCTATTCGCGCACACTACTTGAGAAAACCGAGGACTGGGTGATTGCCCATGCCCGCACTGGCCCAGCTCCAAAAAAAGAAGCTGCAGAAGAAAAGCCAAAACCCCAGAAAAAAGCTGCTCCTCGAAAAACTGCTGCGAAAAAGACTGCTTCTAAGGAAGAAAAACCAAAACCTAAGCACAAGAGCTCCCCTAAAAAGTAATCGCACGGTCTTGCGGAAAACAGTTCCGCTGGGCAATATATACTCAAGCGGACAGAAAAATTGGGAATTTGATAAGGAGGCTCCTCAGATTTTTTGGATGCGACGAGCTGTAGTGTTCATAGACACGGAGCGAGGAGCAGATGAAAAGTCTGAAGGCTAGCCGACGCAGTCAAAAACCAATTTTTCAGTTTGTTTGAGTATAACTTTGAGACACACCAAAAAATAGGGTTTAAG
>JAAKFC010000211.1 GCA_011065225.1 Chlamydiota bacterium | reverse complement strand
TCATCTTCAAAGACCGTGATCCAAAGTTTTTCCGGATCGAATTGGAAAATTTCAAGTGTTGCTTCAAAGGCAAAGGCAATGGCATCTTTTTTGAAATAATCTCCAAAGGAAAAATTTCCGAGCATTTCAAAGAAAGTCAAGTGACGGCTGGTGTGTCCCACATTATCGAGGTCATTGTGTTTGCCCCCCACGCGAATGCATTTTTGCGAAGACGTAGCCCGCACGTAATCCCGTTTGCTCTGGCCGAGAAAGACATCCTTAAATTGGTTCATCCCCGCATTGATGAAAAGAATGGTCGGGTCGTCATGAGGTACGACGGAAGAAGAAGGAACAATCGTGTGATCCTTTTTTTTGAAATATTGGATAAAATTTCGGCGGATTTCTTGTGACAGCATAGAGTAAAATTCTAGCTCTAAGAGGTATTTCCTTGCAAGATTTTACAGAGCAAGTTTAAATAATAGGTCCAAGGAGTTTTTATGGATAGTGATCTCAAGAAGCAGTTGGAAAAAATTGCCAATACCATTCGGCAACTTTCGATGGAAGCAGTACAAAAGGCCAATTCTGGCCACCCAGGCCTTCCAATGGGTTGTGCAGAATTTGCCGCATTTTTATGGGGCACGCATTTGCGCCACAATCCCAAAAATCCCAAGTGGCTTGGAAGAGATCGCTTCGTTCTCTCAGCAGGGCACGGTTCGATGCTCCTCTATTCCATGCTCCATCTCTCGGGTTATAACCTCTCCATCGATGACATCAAATCCTTTCGCCAGCTCCACTCGAAAACGCCGGGTCACCCCGAATATCACCTAACGGAAGGCATAGAAGCAACTACTGGTCCTCTTGGGCAAGGCGTTGGCAATGCAGTAGGACAAGCCTTGGGCCTCAAACTCCTTGGCACAAAATTCAATTCCCCAGACTACCCCCTTTTTAAAAATAAAGTTTTTTGTCTTGCTGGAGATGGGTGCATCATGGAAGGCATCACTTCTGAAGCCTCCTCATTTGCTGGCCATTTAGGACTTGACAATCTTGTCTTAGTCTACGATTCCAATAAAATCTGCCTTGATGGCGATCTTATAGAGTGCTGCAGCGAGGATACCAAAAAGCGTTATGAAGCCTACGGCTGGGATACCTATGAGGTCGACGGCTATGACTTCGACCAACTCGAAGAAACATTCAACCACATCCGTGAAAATCAGAAACGTCCTTGCTTCGTCGTTATGCACACCATCATTGGCAAAGGTTCGCCCCATGTAGCTGGGACACACAAAGCCCATGGAGCTCCACTTGGCGTGGAAGAAGTACAAGAAGTGAAAAAAATTCTCGGTCTGCCTGAAGAAGAATTTTACGTTCCACAATCTGCCTATACATTTTTTGAGCAACGGCTCACAAAATGCGTCGAAATGGAGCATAAATGGAAGGCCCTCTATCGTCGCTTTTCTGAGACCAGGCCCGAACTTGCAGAAGATTTCAACAAAATGGTGGAAAAACGGATCCCCAGTGATCTCGAAGAAAAACTTAAAAGCCTCGAAATCAAAAGTCCCATTGCAAGTCGTTCTTCTTCTCAAGAATGCCTCAACCTTCTCGGCGATCTTCTTCCCTTTCTCTATGGAGGGTCCGCGGATCTATCAGGTTCAGATAAAACCATGATGAAAAAATTCCCCCTTGTTGCTCCCGGAAAATTTGAGGGACGCAACATCAAGTTTGGCGTGCGCGAATTTGCAATGGCCACCGCTGCCACAGGAATGGAGCAAACAGATATGATTCTCCCTTACATCGGCACATTTCTGACTTTTTCCGATTACATGCGCAATGCCATACGCCTCGCGTGTCTTTCTGAAGTGCAAGTCGTCTACCAATTCACTCATGATTCGATTTTTCTCGGAGAGGATGGCCCTACACACCAACCCATCGAGCACTACATGTCCTTACGCGCCATACCAAATCTCCAACTGATCCGTCCAGCCGATGCCAACGAAGTGAAAATGGCCTGGATTGCGGCTCTTCGCTATCGCGGTCCTACAGCTATTATTCTTTCTCGCCAAAACCTTCCCACCCTCGAAGAGACGAACGTCCCTTATGACCAAGGAGTGGGCAAAGGGGCCTACATCCTCAAAAAAGAAAGTGGCAAACCAGATTTTTGCCTCATTGCAACAGGCTCTGAAGTTTCACTTGCTTATGATGTCGCAGCCGCTTTGCAAAAGCGAGACAAACATGTCCGCGTTGTCTCAATGCCATGTTTTGAGATCTTTGAAAAACAAAGTGACGAGTACAAAAAAGAAGTCCTCGGTGGCGATCTTGGAAAGCGGGTCAGCATTGAAGCGGGTGTTGCCATGGGTTGGGGCAAGTGGGTAGGTCCCGATGGCATTTCGATTAGCATCGAGACTTTTGGTGCTTCAGCACCATTGAGTGACTTGCAAGCAGAGTTTGGCTTTACTGTGGATGCGATTTTGAATCGCTTATTGGCTTAAAATTTATTTTTTACCACAGAGAACACAGGGATCACAGAGGCGACTTCGTCGCTCATTTTTCTGCTTGATTTTTATTCTCGGTTTATGCTAAAAATATTTTAAATAAAACAAGGAGTAAATATAATGAGTACTGTAGAATTTATCCAAAATAATAACGCTTATAATGTTTCACATAATAATCTCATTCTTACAAGTGAAGAAGAAAGCTTTTTGGAAGGTTTAAAATTAAATTTTCAATATGAGAATTATTTTGATTGTTATCTTACTGCGTTAGAAAAAATTCAATCAAAACCTCAAAATAAAGAATTTAAATTACAAGTTGA
>JAAKFC010000210.1 GCA_011065225.1 Chlamydiota bacterium | reverse complement strand
TGCCTTCGAGAAATCGAAAAAAAAGCCCATTTTGTCCACTTTGTGCAAGCACAAAGAGAAGATACAGCAACACCTGAGGATTTGGAACGAGCTTTTCAGCTTGTTTCTTCTTGTCCTTATTCTTTGGAAGAAAGTGTAACAGATGGTTTTCAAAAAGCAAAAGCTGCCACAGGAAAGAAAGACATTCTCGTTGTCTGCGGAAGCTTTTATATTATGAAAGAAGCTAATTCCTGAATTGAAAGATTTTCTCCCAAATCTGGGATATAAGTACCAATAAGGATGTTGTCCAACTATCCGTTTTTACGTCATGTCCCAATCGCCTTGCTTTGTTGAAAGCAGAAAAATAGGATATGTTAGCTGTTACGGGACTGAAAACGGGGATAATAGTGAGAGGTTGTTGAAAAAAAAGAAATTTATTTCCAGACCACCATGTTTTTGTATAAATAGTCTCGCCTATAGAGACTACATCTTTGGGAGCATGGATTTTTCGTTTTCGTCCCGCGTAAATTTGTACCCACTCTGCAAAATTTATCCAGTTAGAATATTTTTTTCCTACAGAACATGATTGTAGAACAATATCTGCATCAGGTGCTAATTTTGTAAATTGTATTTCATTGATATTTTTTCCTTTTACGGTTTGGAAAAGATTTAATTGAATGACATCAGGATTGCCATGAGCATTTATCCATAAAATTTTAACTTCTTGCCCACGTAACCTGATTTCATCTATTGCAGAATTAATATCTCGAGGACTACTCACTATCTTATGAACAATAGAGTGTGTTTTACTTAACTCTCTTAAGATTTCTATTTCTTTTTTAGTTTGACGTGTAGTGGCACCATTCCAATCCCCATTTTTTGGGACGCAATGTAATACTACATTTTTTTTACTTTGATCTTTTGCTAGTTTTCGGATTTCCCATTCTCGAGGAATGGATGGCAAGTCTTCGAAAATAGCTATTGTGAAAAGAGAGCTTGTTATACCGATTATAAAAGCTATTAGGAGAAGAAATTTATGTTTCTCCATGCGCTCCCAAACTTTACCAATAGGAATTGAAGAGCTCTCATGCGATGCCCTGGCGCAAGAAAGCCTGTATGCGGAATAGTAATAAAGATATCCTGTAAATGAGAAAAGGACCGTACTTCTATATATTCGACCTATAAGGGTATATAGGGGAGGAGAGAATTCATATAATTCTGAGAGCAGACCTCTCGCCTGATGAGCAGAATCAACAATATTATTATATTTAGTGCTGATGTAATTAGTTATAGTTCCCATATGATTTAAATATTTTTTTAGATTAAATTATTATTATATCATATGGGATGATTTTAAGCCAGGAGGTTATAAATAACTGCAGTTTTCTTCTCTTCCCACTCTACACAGGGATCTCCATCGGCAATTTCTAAAAGAATTTTCACCATTTCTTTTGGATAATCCGATGCAGCATCAAGGCGAGCCTGCTGAGCAGGGCTAAGAAGCGAGCGAATGAGCTGCAGGCGCAAAAACCCTTCCTTTTTTTTCTTGTGATAGAAAAGTTCAGCGATCTCGAAAAGGTCCATCGCAAGCTCCGCTTGATCAGGATCTTCTAAGCTGTCCGCGCGCGCTACAGCTTCTTTTAGCAGTACTTTAAGAAGTTGTATCAATTGCAAGTTCTTCTTGGACACGGCTCCAGCCGATTGCAAAATTTCATCCGCTTGATCCGAGAGTTTGAGAGCCAAATGCACAATTTTGCGATGCTGCATGGAAGGACGACGATGTTTGAAGAGGAAGTGGACATTGTATCTCAGTTCATTGACCTTCTTCGCAATCTCTATCATTTTCCCCTTTGTTAGAGATTGCGTAAGGTCAAAAGCCTCTTTTGTAATGAGCGAAATTTCAAAATTCTCAAATCCCTCTTCTACCTTCCGATATAAAGAAATAATTTGATTTTCCATCTCTTCAAATTGCATAAAAAGCTGTTTGGCTTGTCTTTGGGCATCAAGGGCATTCCGCCTTAAAGTCTCAATGCTCCCTTGCAGGCTTTCGAGCTGTTTGTGCATCTGTACACGCATACTTGGCGAGACTCTTTCATTTTCTACCTGATTTTCGAGCTTTTGGACTTTTTGGCTTAAAAGGCAAAACTTTTGAAAAATATTATCTGGAATATTATTAGACATATTAAATACCCCCGCTTTCTTGTCTTATAATTAAACTGTATCAGATTTATCATATCTTTACAATCCCTTAACATTACTTTAATATTAAGAGTTGTTGAGGGTTAGGGGTTAAAAAAAGCACTCTACAGATTTTTTTGCAGGAGAAGCAAACTAGGAGCCCTATTTCTATTGATCCACTGGTGATAGCAGACACTCCAGATCCTTGGATCTAGTCCTTTGGTGAAGGATAGCAGGGCTTTTTCCTCATAGGCTCCCTCTGGATGCCCTGGATAGCAGGAGAGGCTGATCATTCCCCCTGGGAGAATGATTTCCATTGCCATCTGAAGGCTTTTTAGAGTCGTCGAAGTGAGAGTGGTCACTTTCTTATCTCCTCCAGGAAGATATCCTAAGTTATAGACTATCAGGGAGATGGGTTTTTCATAGGCGAGATCAGGAAACCTCTCATGGCTTTGGCAAAAGAAGTGAACGTGAGAAAGATTTCCTAGAAGAAAGCGGGTATTCTCCAGAGCCTTTGTCTGAATATCAAGAGCTATGACTCCTTCGCACACTTCGGCCAAAAACCGAGTGTCATGGCCATTGCCACAAGTGGCATCAATAGCCCAAGAACCCTTCTGAAACCCTTTTTCCCAGTAAGAGTG
>JAAKFC010000021.1 GCA_011065225.1 Chlamydiota bacterium | reverse complement strand
GGGCCAAATTGTTTTTGCCAAAATAGAGTGGTTCTGCGAGCGACATAAAAAGAGGTGGAACACCCTTTTTATGCTCGAGCAGCCGATGGCGACTAGGGCAAAGGAAAATTGGCCCGTGCGAAGTGGGATCAGTGCTTTGCACGGACCGCTTCGCGTAGGGTCCGATTTGCCGCAGCCATCGTCGCGTAGGTGACGCGTTAGCGCTGGACACGGCAACGAAGTAAGCCGTGCAGAAAACCTATGGAAACCCTCACAAGAAATTTCACCAATTAATTCTTAAAATCCTCCCAGAGATTTTAGCCAGAGATTCATTTGACTTTTAGAAAAATTTTGGCATAATAATACAGATGCTCATTAACATTGTTTACATTCTACTTGCTCTGTTAGGAATCGGTTTTTTGATTTTTATCCATGAGCTCGGCCACTATTTCATGGCACGTAAAGTGGGAATCAAAGTCGAAGCCTTTGCAATTGGCTTTGGCAAAGCCCTGATCCAGTGGGAGAAGGACGGTGTAAAATGGAAAATTGGCTGGCTCCCCTTTGGTGGCTACGTCAAAATGGCCGGCATGGAGAAACAAGGCCCCATTGAACCTTATCAAATTGAGGATGGGTTTTTTGGGAAAAAACCATGGGCGCGGATCAAAGTCGCTGCCATGGGCCCTATTGTGAATATCGTCTTTGCCTTTGTCGCCTTTACCTTCATCTGGGTCTCTGGGGGACGCGACAAACCCTTTTCCGAATTTACCCACCATATTGGCTGGGTGGACCGAGATTCAGATCTCTATAAAGCCGAAATCCGACCCGGGGATGAAATCACAAAACTCAATAGTCGCCCCTTCAAGAATTTCAATGATTTTTTGCAAAGTGCAGCCCTAGATAATCAAGCCCTTTCAATGGGCGGTTATGAAATCGATTACCAAACGGGCCAGAGGACACCATTCACCTATACCTTTAACCATCGTTCCGATCTCGATGGAGTCATCAAAGCCCAACACATTGCAAGCATCCTAAACCCTGCGCAATATCTTCTTTTCAAACAACTTGAAGAGGGATCTCCCATGACACAGAGCGGGATTTCTAAAGGAGATCGAATCGTATGGGTCGATGGAAGGCTCGTTTTTTCTCATAGACAGTTGCGCCAGGTGCTCAACCAAAATACAATCCTTCTCACCGTCCAGCGCGAGGGGCAGATTTTCTTGAGCACCATCCCCTTGCTGCAAATGCGTGATTTGCGCCTTACTACAGATGAGAAAGGAGAGTTCGATGATTGGCGCAGCGAGGCAAAACTTAGCGAGCGCATTGAAGACCTTCTATTTATCCCTTATAATATCAACGGTGACGGAATTGTTGAAAATCCCCTTAGCTATATCGATGACCGCTCTCAATCTAAACTTTCTTTTGAACCGCCTGAACGTATACCAAGTGCAATCCCTCTCATGCGAGGAGACAAAATTCTCGCTGCATCTGGAAAGCTCATTTCTAATGGCTATGAGCTTCTCAAAGAAATCCAAACTCCTGTGAGTCTCATCGTTGTAAGAAAAGAGACAGAGGGAAAACCTCTAAATTGGAAAGAGGCAGATAAGGATTTTGTTGCTTCTTTTGAAATGCAGCAGCTCGAGAGCATTCTCAAATCGATTGGAACGGGAAAATCCATGACACGAGCGGGCAATCTCACCCTCCTTGCTCCCATCAAACTCATCCCCATGACCGAATTTCCTCTTTCCCCAGAACAGAGTCAAAAGCACCAAGAAAAGATTGCCAAACACAAAAAAAATATCGAACAGATTTCAGATCCAGAAAGAAAAGAAGAAGCGGAAAAATTTCTCGAATTTTATCAGAATCGACGTACTCTGGGCATCTATTTTGATGATAAACAAGTCACATACAATCCACCACCCTATGTGCTCTTTAGCGATGTGTTCAAAGAAATCTATCGAACCCTTTTTGCGCTTATTTCGGGTTTCTTAAGTCCTAAACATATGGCAGGCCCTATTGGCATTATACAAGTCATGCATCATGGTTGGACTCTTGGCTTCAATGAAGCACTCTTTTGGCTCGGCATGATTAGCCTCAATTTAGGCCTTATCAATCTCCTCCCGATTCCCGTACTTGATGGGGGACATATTGTCTTTTCTCTATGGGAAATGGTCACAAAAAAGCCGCTCAAGGCAAAAACCATGGAGCGGTTGATTATTCCGTTTGTGATTCTCCTTGTCGCCCTTTTCATTTATCTGACGTATAACGACATTGTTCGGATCATTAAGAGTCTTTTTTAGCTTCTATTAGAGTTGTCGATTGATTTGAAAGAGAGCTCAGCATGTAGCCTAAAGCAACTACTGATTTCTTAAGAGCCCACCAAGCGATTTGTGAGGTTTTCTGAAGCGTCCATGAGATTTTTGGAAGAGACCATTGAGCCAATCGCGTTAAATCCTTAATGAGTTCATTCCCTCCACCGTTCTGCACTTCAGAAAAAGAAGATACTGGGTCTTCCGTTTTTTGGAAGTGGTAGATATACCCTTTTTCTATAAGGGACCTCGGATCTTTCACTTCTGTTACAGTTGCATCATCAATATGATACCAAGTATTTCCCGACTTGCGAAGATATGTATAGTGTCCGCCTCCAAGATCTCCATGATGAATCGCACATCCTGTCAATTCATAATTGACATCTTGATTGTATTGCGTATAGGCGGGCTGTAGCTTGAAAACTTCTGGAACATTTTCGATGCTATCCATGATTTTATGCTGCTGTGCAAGAAAGCTGTATCTCATTGCTGCAATGACAAGATCTTGTGGCGCTTCAGTAAATTTAAGCCTTTTTGTGAATCCCCCTTCTGGCGAGTCGATAAAAAATGCATCAAGTAATTCCTGAAAATCACGACTCCCTTTAGAAAGATCAAGGTCGATCGAAAATTCTGTTTGAAGTCTCGGTTTATCAGTATTTTCATCTTTTAGAATGCGTTTGTCCCCATTTTGTTCTACCTCTTGGAGAAAGCGATAATCAAATCCAGCTTTTTCAAAGATATGTTGCAAAGGAGACAAAATATCGATCTGAGTATCACTGGAATCACTTCTTTCTGCTGTCCATTCAATGAGATCTGCATGTGAAAGAAGATCTCCGATTTTTCTTCGCATGTCTTTTCCAAAATTTGCAGGAACTGTGGATCCATCTATCTGAGCCTGATAAATCATTTGAATGAGTTTTTTGAGATCGGGATCCCGATTCATAATTTTTATTGCAATACTCGGAGCACTTGCAAGAAGCTGTCCAATAGAGTTATCTCCACAATGCATTTCTCCGGCATTTCTATTAATTCCAGCAGGAGGAAGTTTTTGCATTGTTTCTGGACGAACTGTTTCTGCTGAAAGAGGCACATGCATTGGTGAAGACTCAGACATATTTGTAACATTCTTTAGAAGATTACCTTGTAAACTTTCTAATGCTAGAATATCTTGGGTTGCATTTGGAAAAATTTGTGAGACATTTGCAATGGTTTCCTCTAATGTGGTAAGTTCACGCTGAACCGTTTCTGGCTTGCCAGTTGTAATCGCATCTTGAATCAATTTATAATGCTTTTGGATGTCATCTCCAAAACGTTTACGGAGATCTGAATTTTGAAGTTTTATTGTCATAATTATTATCCTCTTACAATTATTATAACAAATTTTTTAAAGTTTGTAAAGATTTTATTAATTAGTTCGCCTTTTTATTTAAGTGCTTTAACCTTAGAAGAAAAAGTCGGAAAGCTATTTGTTGTGCCTATATGTCCAACTCATGGAGAAAAGCACATTGAAAAAGTACATAAGCTCCTCAAAGAGAGGCACATCGAGAGTGTCATTTTCATGGCAGGAACTTCTGAGGACCAAAAACGCATTCTCCAACTTCTTGATATGCCGTTACTTACTTTTCAAGACGCCGAATGGGGCGTGGGAATGCGCCTTGCGGATATCCCTCCTAGTCCTAAAAATCTCACTCTAGGCGCGATCCAGGATCTAGGACTTCTAAGGGCTTTTGGGCGGGAATTGGCCCGCCAGTGCCTATCTGTGGGCATTGATTGTCCTTTGGCGCCGGTAGTGGACGTAAACAGTAACCCCAAGAACCCGGTCATTGGGAAACGATCCTTTGGAGATGATCCTCATGAAGTAGCCTTCCGGGCCCTTGCTGTAATGGAGGGGATGAGGCAAGGGGGGATTTTGGCATGTGCCAAGCATTTCCCTGGACATGGTGATACAGCAGTGGATTCTCACTTAAGCCTTCCCAAAATTGACAAATCTCTCGAAGACATCGAGAACGCAGAACTTGTCCCTTTCCATGCGCTGATTGATGCAGGGGTGGATCTGGTGATGGTGGGGCATCTCCAATTTCCAGCACTCAGCGTGGATCCCAGTTCTTTATCTTATGAAATCATCACCGAGCTTTTGCGAGAGAAACTGGGATTTGAAGGGGTCGTGATCACAGATGCTCTCAATATGCGAGCTCTCTCACTGAATTATTCGATTGAAGAGGTTGTCACAAAAACTCTTCTTGCGGGGACCGATCTTTTGCTCACAGCAGATTTTCGCCCTGATGTGATCGACTATTTGATCGATGTGGTTATCCCTCGTGCTATCGACCATATCATTGCCATCATCCCCGAAGAGCTCATCGATCAGAAATTAGAAAGGATTAGAGCTCTGCACAAGACTCATTCTGAAATACCAGGTAAGCAACCAGAGCTATGTCGAACCCTCTATCGCCATGCTATCACTCGCATTGGTAAAGAAATCCCTCTCGGCCGAGCAGTAGCCCTTGTACAAAATCAGCCGGATCCGATTTTCGAAAACTTTCTTAGATCCCACGCAGAAGTGCTCTGTTTTTCTTATGCGGAAATGGAAAAGGCCAGTGCTTTTCCACATGTGATTGTGCAAGTGGGGCCAAATGATTTTCCGAGCGAACTGCCAGAACATGCGATCGTGGCACTTTTTGACGTGCCCTATAAACTTGCTGCAATTCCTCAAACGGCTGCTGTCATCGGTTACGAAGATGTCCCATTTGCCAAGGAAGCGGTTGCTGATGTCCTCTTTGGTAAAATCCCCGCTTTGGGAAAACTCCCCATTCAGGTATATGAATGAGAATATGGACGAGAAAACGGAAAGTGAAAAATCCAAGTATGACATCATCTGGCGCGATCATCCCAGCTATCGTGAATGCAGTCCAGGTGAGGCGTTTGCCACATTTTTTTTCGATGGTTTTAAGGGAGAAATTCGAGCTGGTCAAACGATCATCGACTTTGGTTGTGGTACAGCTCGCGTTACTAAAGACTTTTTATCCAAAGGGCTGAATATTACCCTTGTCGATATTTCCCCTTACTGTCTCGATGAAGAAATCCGTCATCTGCTCACTCTTTTTGCCAATCAGCTCCACTTCCAACAAGGGTGTTTGTGGCAGCTGCCCGAAAGTCTAAAATCTGCCTATTGGATCTATTGCTGTGATGTGCTCGAGCACATTCCTGAGGATTTTATCGATGTCTGTCTTGAGCAAATGGCAAAGCGTACCCGTTATGGGGGCTATTTTAGCATCTGTTTGCAGGAAGATTTAGCTGGGAAAAGGCTCGGGCATCCCTTGCATCTCACTGTGAAGGAAAAAGCTTGGTGGGAACGAAAGATCGACCAGCACTTCACCATTGTTGGTGAAGATGCAGTGGCCGATGATCTCTATTTCAATTGCCGTGTTGTGCTTAAGCAGCAGGAGCAGCAGTAGGATTTTGATAAGCTTTATAGGCTCTATTGAGTAAAGTGGATCCAACAGCTGCAGTAGCTCCCGCAGCAGCTCCAATGACCATGAGCGATCCCGTTTTGCCAAGCGAGCGCGAAGCCATTTTTGCAATGATTTCTGCTGCTTTATATGCAAATCGAATCGATAGACCAGAAATCCAAACAGGGCATGTATCACGACCGCGAATCGCAAGGGCTGATGAGCTGGCTGCAATAGCCGCAGTGGCTTCTTTAGCATTTTTCCCAAACCACTTTGTTGTATTCAAAAGGCCAGCAGTTGCGAGGCCTACTCCTGCTCCCCAAGTAAGAGGAATCAAGCCAGTTGATTTTGCAATCGCTATAATTCCAAAAATTTGCATCAAAGCCATGTCTTGTGTGCTTCCCATGAACCAAGAATAGGCTCCAAAAATTACTCCAGCGATCCCACTAGCATAAGCAGTGGAAGAAACTCTTTCATCTGATCCGGCTTCTGCACGTGAACCAAATCCCACAAATGGACTGATGTACCCTCCAATCACTGATCCAACGAGCCCAAAAATACTCGCTGTTTTGAAAATCCCATCATTTTTAGGAGTAAAATCCATGTACCATAGAACACTTCCTATAGATGCACCTATTGCGCTCCCTATTGCTGCAATTGATAAAGTTCTCTTTGGGGAGAAATCTGACAATCCAAATGAGCCATGCAACATGCCGAAATAAAGAGCGGGTATAAGGTAACCACACCCACCGATTGCAAGAATGTCTTTTGCACCTTTAAGGCCTGTCAGCTCAATGGCAGCAATGAGAGCGATTGTTGCAGCGCCGAAGATCATAGGACCTTCGACCTCTTTAGAACCGGCATCAGCATTTGCAGCGATTTCTTTGGAAAAGTGAAAGATTTTATCTTTAGAGGATACAAGTGTGTCTTCGATAGGGATAAGGCAATTTGGGCATGATTTATTACTTTCTAAACATCTTTTTATGCAGTCTTTGTGTATGGGATGTAAAGCTCCATCGTAGACGTTCCCACTTCTTTCATCTGTGTATTTTTGGTGGGCAATAAAAGAACCTGTTTCCTCCAAGCAAACTGGACAACTATAATTTTCAGAAAGTTGTTCTTTTGGTATGGGCTTATCAACAAACGCAACTGTGGGTAAAGTAACAGACATAATTTTTTCTCCAAATTAACATTAAAACTTCTAATTATTATAAATTAGAATTAGTTTTGAAGTAAACTTTAATTAATTTTTAGTGGAGATTTAATTTTTTAATTGATCAAAATAAGAGAGGTGCTGCTTTCCAAAGTAGTATGATAATGGCTGAAGAAACGAAGAGAAAAGTTTCTTTTTTTACTTCCTGTCCAAGAATAACTATTTTATCTTCTTCGAGAAATTCCACGATCCGTCCAAGGAGAATAGGTTCTTCTTCAACCTCAAATTCTTGTGGAAGAGGCTCAAATTCCTGTGGAGGAAGTTCTCTAAATTCGCCAATCAATTCTCGACATTCAGGACAGTTATTAGAATTTTTTTTAAGCTGTTCATAGCAATCTTTATGCATTGCATGGATATATTTATAAAAAGAACGGGTGATTATCCCATATTGATTTGGGTCTTCATGCGCACCCCATTGCCTTCCTGGATCCGCATCATGAGTCTCAAGACAAATGCAGCATCCGCGATCACCAGCTTGAGTAGTTGCAAAATAATTGTGATTAATTTCTTTAACGTCTAATGTCATAAAAACTATTATATTAAATTTTTACATTAATTTCAATAAAAAAGGCCGGTGATAACCGGCCTTTTTATCCAGATGAGGGATAAAGAATTATTTCTTTTCTTCTTCGTCGAGAATTTCTACTTCAGCCTCTTCGATATCAGGCTTTTGCTCTTCTTGTCGGGGAGGTGGTGGAGCGGCTTCTGCTTCTGGAGCTCCCGCAGCCTGTCCTTGCATGGCCTCACCAATCTTCTGCATATTGGTGTTGAGGGCATCTTTCGCTGCTTTGATGGCGTCTATATCCGTTCCCTCAAGGGTCTTTTTCACCGCATCGATATGGGTCTGCACCTCTGAGGCGATGTTCTCGGGGACTTTTCCCTTATTGTCATCGAGGGCCTTTTGCGCGCGGAAGGCGAGGGAATCGGCTTCATTGCGCACTTCGACGGTCTCTTTTTTCTTCTTATCTTCATCGGCATGGATCTCGGCGTCTTTGAGCATTTTTTCAATCTCTTCTTCAGAAAGTCCCGATTTGGCTTCAATCCGGATTTTTTGTTCTTTGCCAGACTTAGAATCTTTGGCCGAAACATTGAGAATTCCGTTTGCATCGATGTCAAAGGCTACTTCGATCTGGGGCATGCCGCGCGGAGCAGGAGGGATTTCGGTGAGGTCGAATCGACCGATCTCTTTGTTATCACCTGCCATTTTTCTCTCCCCTTGGAGGACGACGATTGTCACGGCTGGTTGATTGTCAGCAGCGGTTGAGAAGACTTGCTTCCTCTGGGTTGGGATTGTGGTATTGCGCTCGACAAGGGGTGTCAGTACACCTCCAAGTGTCTCGATTCCGAGGGAGAGAGGGATAACATCGAGTAAGAGGACGTCTTTAACGTCTCCTGTGAGGACACCGCCTTGAATACCGGCTCCGATGGCGACCACTTCGTCGGGGTTGACCCCTTTGTGGGGCTCTTTGCTAAAGATTTCGCTCACTTTGCGCTCAACAGCGGGCATGCGAGTCATTCCACCTACTAGAATCACTTCGTCGATCTTGTCGGTAGAAAGACCAGAGTCTTGTAGTGCTTTGCGGCAAGGTTCTACAGTGCGCTCGACGAGATCGTGCACGAGGCTTTCAAATTTTGCCCGAGAAAGAGTGAGTTGTAAGTGTTTGGGGCCAGTCGCATCCATTGTGATGAATGGCTGGTTGATTTCGGTTTGCTGCGTACCTGAGAGCTCGATTTTCGCTTTTTCTGCTGCATCGCGAAGGCGTTGCAGAGCCATCTTGTCTTGCGAAAGATTAAGCCCATTTTCTTTTTTAAATTCTTCGAGTAGCCAAGTGAGGATGACGTTGTCAAAATCGTCTCCACCGAGATGGGTATCTCCATTGGTGGCTAGTACTTCGAAAACTCCATCACCGATCTCGAGAATGGAGATATCAAATGTTCCTCCACCGAGGTCGTAGACGGCGATTTTCTTGTCACTTTGTTTATCGAGTCCGTAAGCAAGGGCTGCTGCTGTCGGCTCAGGGATAATCCTTTTTACGTCGAGTCCAGCGATGCGTCCCGCATCTTTTGTCGATTGGCGCTGCGCATCGTTGAAGTAGGCAGGAACGGTGATCACTGCTTCGGTGATTTTTTCGCCGAGATAGGCTTCTGCAGTCTCTTTCATCTTAATGAGAATTTGTGCACCTACTTCTTCGGGAGTGATTTCTTTACCGTCGATTTCAAAAGCTGCATCGCCGTTTTTGCCGCTCACAACTTTGTAAGGGATGTTTTCTGTTTCTGATTGAATCTCGGTATATTTACGGCCGATGAAGCGCTTAGCCGAAAAGATCGTCTTTTCTGGGTTGGTGACAGCTTGGCGTTTGGCAGGAATCCCGACAAGTCTTTCGTTGTTTTTATAGGCGACTACAGAAGGGGTCGTGCGCGTTCCTTCGATATTTGCGATGACTTTGGGCGTTCCTCCTTCCATAATGGAAACACAGGAGTTTGTTGTCCCGAGGTCGATTCCAATGATTTTGCTACTTTTTTTATTTGTCATGGTTTTACTCCTTTTCTTCTTCTTCTTCTTGTATTTCTTTTCCTGGGGCTTTGGCCACTTTGACGCGGGCGGCTCTTAAGATCCGATCGCCGCTTTTATAGCCTTTCAAAAACTCTTGGAGGATGGTTCCATCTTCGTATTCAGTTGTCTCTTCGATCTCGACTGCTTCATGGCGGTGGGGATCAAATGTTTCTCCTTCAGAGTGAAAGGTCACTACATTGTGATTGCCTAAGATTTCTTTAAATTGGCCCAGAATCATCTCAAAGCCTTTGGCCCAGTTACGTGTGTCTTCGCTCATCTGCTCAGTAAAACCAAGCGCATTTTCGAGTGTGTCGATGGGCAGCAGAATTTCTGCAATCACATTTTCAATCGCAAAGCGGGTCATCTCATGCTTTTCCTTCTGCAAGCGCTTGCGCGAGTTTTCCATTTCGGCCAAAAGGCGAAAGTATTTGTCTTGAAAATCCTCTTCTTTTTCTTCTTCTATGGGAGGGATTTCTATTTCTTCTATTTTTTTTTCTTTTTCTTCTTCTTCTTTCATTATTCTTTATCCTCAATGTACAAACCAAAGGAAGATGATTTACTTTTTTTACCACAATCGGTCTTAACCTTTGAATTCTGATCGACATCTTTTGAGCCCTGATCAACATGTTCGAGCTCGCTAACTTTTCTTAAGTTAGCTTCGCTCTCCACATCGCTGTCAGGACTCAAAATTTTGTCGCCAAAATTCAAAGTTTGAGGCCGATTATGGTATAGCTCAATTTGCGAGGGCTTTGGTTTGCGAAATGTAATTTTGAATTTATATAAGCTGTTTGTCAGAGTCTCTTGCAATGCTTCTGAGGCCACTTCCATCATCCCAAATAGGCGGCGATAGGGGAGGCGGTTGGGGCCAAGCAGGACAATGGCGCCCGCTATTGTTTGGTGGATCTTATAGGGGATCAAAAGGATGCTGCACCCCGCCATCCCTGTTGAAATAATATCAAGGTCATCGCCAAGGAAGCAACAGAGTTTGTTTTCCTCGCAGGCTTTTTGCATCAGAGCGCGCAGATCGGATTCATTTTCAAAAAGCGACAAACCACTTGCAAGCGAGGCGGCATTATTGAAATCGGGGTAGCTAAGCAACTTGGAAAAACCGGTCTTATAGATATCTTCTGCACTGAAATTCGAATAGGTGACAATATGGCGGAGCATGATCTCTTTATAGAATTGGTTGCCGAGCTTGTCTTCCTCGGGACTAAGCCTGGGTTTTTCCATCCCAGAAATGCGCCATTGCAAATAGCCGGCAATCTTTTTTAAATCGACACTAGAAAGTCCTTTTTCAATATAGAGCACTTCGGTGTGGATCATCCCAAAGTCGGTGATGAGGATGCATAGACATCGATTTTGGTCGATGGCAACGAGTTTTATATCGAGGACAAAATCCTGATCAAAGCGGGGAGAGGAGAGGAAAACGGCACATCCTGTTGCTTCGGCAATTATCTCGGCTG
Source organism: Chlamydiota bacterium (assembly GCA_011065225.1). Taxonomy (GTDB): domain Bacteria; phylum Chlamydiota; class Chlamydiia; order Chlamydiales; family Rhabdochlamydiaceae; genus Sacchariniichlamydia. The sequence goes on along the minus strand of JAAKFC010000021.1, from coordinate 3,463 downwards.
CTCGCTCTAGGTAGGCGGCTACCTCACGTGTGGGCTTGGAAAGTTGCTCGCGAAGGGCCTCTGCCTCTTTTTCCTTGACTTTAGGATTGTTGAGGTGAGTCTCGACGTAGAGTTTGTAGGCGGCCTCAGTTGGGATTCTTCCGCCAGAAGAATGCTGCTGGCGCAAATAGCCGGCTTTTTCAAGATTAGCAAAATAATTGCGGATGGTGGCAGATGAAAGGTTCTCAAATCCATTCTCGCGCAATGTATTCGAGCCAACGGGGCACCCGGTCTCGAGATAAAGTTCGACGAGGCCTAGGAGAACGAGTCGCTGCCGCTCATCTTTATCAGGTCTTTTTAGAGTCATTGATTTGAGCATAACCATCATTATAGCAAGCGATGCTGGCGAAGTAAAGAAAAACTAGCAGTCAGAGCTTTAGATTGCTTAAAAGATATTATAAGCAGTTGATAATTAAGATCCTATGATATCCGGGTCTGTAGCGATTAAAGGAAGAATATCAACGATTGTGGGGGACCAGTCGATCCCTTTGGTATAGACAGCCTTAGAGGCGATGTAGGTGGCAATGATGGCCTTTTTATGGATATCGGGAATATCAGATATGATCCGCTGCTTATAGCTATTGCGCAATAGGTCTGGGCAATACTGAAGCAAACACCGGATAAGTGGATTTTTTGGATCGTCAGAAAGAGTAATTCCCTCGAGATAGTCAAGCAGTTGGTACATATAGGTATTGATCTTTTCTGAAATGATTTCTGAAAGATCAGTCAGATAGGCTCCTGATTCAGCATGAGAGGTGAGCATCAATTGTGCTTCGTTTTTTGCCCGATCGCGGATGATGGAAAGAATTTCGGGCATGAGGGCGGACTTTATTTTGATGAATTCTTCATCAGAGAGGATAAGACGAGTCAAGACCTCAAAGGAAGAACAGATCACCCCACCTTTATTGGCCGAGCTGTCTTTGAAGATGATGACCCCTTCCTTTTCAAGGGCGCGGCGGGCTTTGGGCGTGAGGTAGAGGTTGGCTCCCTCCACTATTGCATGGGAGGTCGGTTTGCCTGTCTCATCGAGAAAATCTTTCCAATTGTGTTCATTGAGTGTTCGAGGTCGTCCTCCTCCCGGAATGAAGATATCCGTTTTTGCTTGATGGACATTGTAGCGAAAAAGATGGTTCATCTCATTGCCGGAGAGCCATTCTTTGACTGCTTTTTTATTTTTCTTGCGCCAGAGCAGTGTTTGCTGGGCATAGGCGGTTTGTTCTCTCTTAGTCCAAAGGTCGAGTAGAAAACCTTCTTCATTGAGTTTTTCGGGAGGATAGAAACGAATGGGCTCCTCATCATGAAACATTTTTGCGAGGATTTTTAGATCGAGCCCTTTTGGATCATAGATCGTTCCCGAGATATCGGTCACGGCGAGAAGTTTAGCCGTCTTGGGAAAGAATTTATAAAGGTTGAGGATCTGGTTCCCTGCGACATCACCATCGGGACCGCCTGAGATTTTGATCGTAAAGGAATCGACATAAGGGTCTATCCCCAAGTATTTGAGTGCCTCTTCCATGTAGACATTTATGCCAAAGGAAGTGACCCCATATTCTTTGTGATTGATCCCAGCACCTGGCTTACTCGTGATGAATGATCCTCCTGGGGCATAGTCATAGTATTTGGCATAAGTAGCAATCCATTCGATCATCTCGTTGTGCATGTTCTCATCGGGGCCGAGGTAGATATACTCGGGTCGTTTCCAGTAATCCACTATATGCTTGGCGCGGAGTGTTCCATCAGGCTCGCAGTTAAGAAGAGTGACAAAAGCTTCCACATAGGAGCGCTGCGAAGAGTAGAGATATTCGAGCTTTTGCTCTTTTTTGTACTCCAAGAGTTTTTCTTTGATTTCTTCGGGGTTAAGACCGGCACCCTGTAACTCATCGCGGAAGATATCCACTTCTGATTGGAGCCGCTCAAAAGGTTCGAGGAAAATAATCCCTTTTGCCCCTCCCTCGGGGATATCTTTGTTTTTCTTCTGCTGCGTGTAGGCGAGGTTATAACACTCAGAAAAGACATTGTTGCGTTCCCAGTACATCTGTTCGAGTCCCTTGGGGAAGACAGTCCGAAGACCTCCGCGTGAGAGATCTTTGAAGCGGATGTGGAAGCCGATGTAGAACATCCCTTTGAGAAAAAAAATAGAAAAGGGGAGTTCAGGGAATTTTTCTTCCCTATCATAGGGAAGGAAGTTGAGGTATTTTGGGTCGAGTCGAAAGGCAAATGCTGTCTTGTTGTTCCGATAAAAGTTGGTTTTCAGCATATGGTGGATGAAGTTCATTCCTTGGCGGAGGATGTTTTTGCGGCGGGTATCATTCACTTCATTGCCTGTATCAAGATCAACGACTAGTTCAAGAAATTGGCTTTTAAGCTTTTCATACTTTTTGAGATTGTTCTTTTTCGGATGGAATTTGAACTCAAATGCTTCTGTCAGCATCACAGTCAGTTCAGGATGGCGGCAAAGTCCTTCTTCGATATTTGGGATACTATATATATTGACATCAGCATGTGTCAGAGTCTGATGGATGAAGTGAGACATCGCCTTGATGAAATTGCCGATATTGCCCCGCACAAGGCCCGTGTCGACAAACCTCTTCTCGAAGATTTCTTGTCCCTCGAAGTATTTGAGGGTGACGAGTTCTTGCAAAAAGTCAGTCACATCACATTCTTCCCAAGCTGCATCCCCCTTCATCCCATGCAAGCCAATCGACATGATGAGGATCGAGTTTTTGCTGTAGGGATCGATATAGGTCGCATTGACTCTTTGCATCCGTAACTTATGACTGTGGACGACTTTGGCCAATTTGTATAGAAAATGGTGCTTAGGCACATTTTGCCAGGCCAAGACGATCCGCATGGAAGGAGCGCCTGTTTTCTTCCAATCCTTGTCATAAATGACTTCGTATTGACAATTGTCACGGGTTTTGGCCCTGAAAAACATATCGAGAGCTAGAATCAGCCGCTCTTTGCCCATTGCTTTCAGAAAGCGAGGGCTCATTCCCTGGAGAAGCTTGCGAAATTCTGCATCTGTCACCTGGGGATTTCGCGCCTTTACAACCTCCTTGATCTCCTTCTTAGTCTTAGGATCGAGGATCTCTTCTGTCTTCTCCATCTCGGGTGCCATCGTGAAGTGGATGATCGCAATCCGCAAATTCTTCTTCACTCTTGGAAAAGGAGGTGCCTCATTGGAGATGAAAGCCCGATAGTTCTTGATCCCATGCATCTGATAATGCTTCAAGATACGCAGGTCGGCATCTTCACTGTCGAGGCAAAGAATCGTAGCTGAGTCCTTTAGGTGAATATGGGCAAAATAGTCCTGCAAATCAAAGCCCATTAAACTATGGGCAATCAAAAGGATATCCTCCTCAGCTACCTCTTCGAAGAAGCTGGGAGGCATGTGTTGCTCGAGCCAGATATAACACTCTTGACA
>JAAKFC010000209.1 GCA_011065225.1 Chlamydiota bacterium | reverse complement strand
TCTTAAGGGTAAGAAATCTAAATGGGGAAAAGTTATCATTTTTGAGGACATGCTTTGGAGGCCCACAAAGGATTATTATAGGAAAATTCTCTCTTCTGATCGTAGTAAGTCCATTCGAATTGCTTATTCCCTTTGGGAATCCACACAGATTCCAAATGAATGGGTTCACATACTCAATACCCATTTCGATGCAGTTGTAGTACCTTCTCCATTTCTTGTGCAGACATACACCGACTGTGGAGTCAAAATTCCTATTTTCGAGCTACCTCTGGGATTAAATCTTGATAAGTTTTTAGAACAACCCTTAAAAAATGCTCCAGGAAACCCCTTTATTTTTGGAAATTTATCTGCCTGCAGTGAGAGAAAAAATCAGGTCTTATTAGTTAGAGCTTTTGCAAAAGCCTTTGGCAATGATCCCAATGTACTTCTGCGCATCAATTCTCGATATGGAGAAAAAGAAGTCAGTGATGCCATCAAGCAAGAAATTACTAAATTGAATCTCGAGAATGTCATTTTTACTCAATCTGTGCTCTCACAGCAAGAGTATCTTGAAACCTTCAAGACCATCGACTGTTATGTCAGCCCTGCAAAAGGAGAGGGGTTTTCTATTCAACCAAGAGAAGCAATGGTTTTAGGTATACCAGTTATAGCTACCAATAACACAGGGCAACGTGTTATTTGTGATTCAGATCTAGTGAAAGTGGTTTCTGCTCCTACTGAAGAACTAGCCATTTTACCGTGGGGGGAGTATGGCTATTATTTTAACTGTAATGAAGAAGAATTGGCAGATGCTATGCATGAAGTAAGAGAGAACTATCCCGCTTACATAAAGCGAGCAAGTGATTCGCGCGCGTGGGTTAAGCAATACCAATTTGAGAATTTGCAGTCTTTCTATCGAAATTTAATACAACCGGCAAATATTCAGTTAGGAGATGAAAATAAGATTCTTTCAAATTGCTTAATTACAAATTCAAAAGAGCTGCATGATAAGTATCGTCCTACTATGCATTTTAAATGAAAAAGTTTTATTGTTGTTGCGAAAACAATTATTTTTTAGTTAAATAACCAGGCTTAGCATTATCTGAAAGTGAACCTGGAGTTGTGGAAACTACATCATCTTGGACTGTATATATTTTTATTCCATCTGGTAAATAAAATTCCATATCATAAGGAAGGAAGATTTGATATGTTAACAAAAAATTTAGTATTTTCTCTATTCCGGATCTTCTAATGATCATGGAATATACTCCATAACGTGCTCCAACTCGCCGAAAATTATCACTGACCTCTTCTTTATAAAAATATTGCTGAGGATTTGTTGGTTTAAAATTTGGACGCTTTGCATATCCGATGCATGGAACGTAATTTCCATCTTTACCTTTAGTATCTCGATCAGTAAATAAAATGTCCCATCCATCATATCCAACAAGAGCATCGAGTTGAGCGATAAGATCGGGTAAGATTGTTGGATCACGCACAACATCAATATCATCTTCCATCACCCAAATTGTCTCATAACCAGTGTCATAGGCATCCTTTAAAATAGATAAATGACTTAAAGTAATACCAATTGAACCTTTGCTCATGCAATGGCAAAAATAGGTTCTTCCATAGATATGTACTAGTTCATCATGCCTCTTAAAGTTTCCATTAGGTAGGTAAGATGATCCCAGCACACTACTATCCATCCCAGGAGCACATTTTACCCCGACATCATTAATTTCTTCCAAAGTTAATTCCCAGCCATTTATCGCTGAAAAGCGGTAAGGATAAATGCCATAGGGATGTAATTGTCTAATGGATTTCTCGAGTTTTTCTGGCCTTTGATCTAAATTGATCAGATAAATGAAATCGATATTCCTCATCTGATGAATATCAGTTTTGTTCTCAATTTTTCTTAAATACTCAATGACATCAGATTGAAGCGAGGAAAGGAGAAAAATTACAAAAAATAAAAAAAAACTTGATCTCATATGCATAAACGATTAAGAGAAAAGATAGCTTTAAGAACAAAAAAATCCTAGCATAATATCCACTGTAGAATTTTTAATTGCATAAAGAGAAAGAACTATATTTTTATCCATAATCCCCAAACATTATCTCCCTGAAAAGTTGTCACTCTATAACAATGTTCATCTAACCAATCGACAGCCTTTCGAGTTGTTGCCCAATCGACATCGTCAAAAATGATAATGCCCCCATCTCTTACTAATGGCACCCACTTCTGTACATCAAAATAAGCAGAATCTTCTGAGTGATTTCCATCTATATGAATGAGGTCAATATCATAAATAGGTGCAGCTTCGACAGATGTGGATCGAATAACTTTAACATATTGCCCTAGTTGAAATTCGCAAACTTTTTTGATAAACCCTCTATAAATCATTTCATGATCTAGCATTCCCCACCAATCATAATTTGCACCGTCGAATCCAACAACTGAATCAGTGATTTTCCAAGGATCAATACCATAAACAATTCCCTCTCCGAGAGATTTCAATGCATAAGCCACCGGAATTAAGGATTTGCCACCGTAAACTCCCACTTCCACAACTACTTTAGGGCGATGGTTAAAAATGATGTCCATTAATACCATTGCTTTCGTTCTCGAACACCAGCCTTCCAGTTTATCCATCATACGATAAGCTTGTTCTTTAATCTGTCTTTGTTTGCTGTAATCTGTTTGAATCGAATATTCATAGTGGGATGAAGTTTCCCAAGGGATATCTGCTAGATCAATCATTCTATTTCTCGTGGTTGTTGTTTCACATTCTTGACACTTATACAGCTTCACTCTATTTT
>JAAKFC010000208.1 GCA_011065225.1 Chlamydiota bacterium | reverse complement strand
TCAGATCTTATCAAAAACCATGTATCTCTATTAAAAACACCTCTAAAACAACTCGCAACAGCAATAGCTGCTCATTAATCTCTCGGATCAGAAATACCAAAAGTGTCTTCCTCAAGCCCTGAGTAAGGCATATTTTTATAAACAGTCCCACTATCAGGATCCATGGTGATGCTTTGGACATCTTGGAGCCGGCGAAGTGCTCCATCCGCCTTCACACAGTTTTGCTTTTACAAATATTTATATATTATTCATATATGTACACATTAGTTAAACAATATACAAGTATATTATTACATATGAAAATAGTTGTCAAAGCAAAACATTGTGCGGGCTGATGGAGCACTTCGCCGACTCCAAGATGGCCAAAGCATCACAATGGATCCTGAGAGGGGAACCGTGTATAAAAAAATGCCTTCCTCAGGGCTTGAGGAAGACACTTTTGGTATTTCTGATCCGAGGGATTAATGAGCAGTTATTGCTGTTTCGAATTGTTTTAGAGGTCTGTTTAATTGAGATGCATGCTTTTCGATGAGATCTTTATGTTCAGCATTAATTTTATTAAAAAATTCTTGTGCCTTTTTTTGTTTGAGATCTGTGTAGTTTTTAGTTAGATCTTTAGCGGCCCTCAAAATTTTTATAACAAGGTCTTCTGCGAGTTTTTGATCTAATTTTGCTTGTTGATTCTTAACTATCGAATCAAGCTGAATGATCACACCGTTCAAAATGGGTTTCTCATTGAAAACTTTTAGTTTTTGATCAATTTCACGACATGCGGTGAGAAGTTTTTTCCCATTTTGAAGTTGTTTATAGTCAATTTTAGCTTTCTGGAGTTCTCCCAGCTTGTTTTCAATATCAAGTTTTGTTGTGTTAGCTTGTTGGATTAAAAGAACTTTTGCTTCTTCAGCAGCTTTTGCAGCTTTTGCTTTTTCAGCAGTTTTTGCTTTTTCAGCAGCTTTTGCTTTTTCAGCAGCTTTTGCTTTTTCGGCAGATGGAGTTACAGTGTTTATAACTTTTTTTGCAACTTGAGGAACATCTTTTGATACCTGCTCTGGGTCTAAAGTTGTATTTGAATTATTGCTGTGCAAGAAATATAAAATAATCCAACCCACAATAGGGATAAGCAAGAGGGCTGTATCAAATATACTCCATGAACTTTCCTTAGGAATATCATCATATAAAGTCTTTTCAGGATATTCTCCATAGTTGCTACTTATTGAATTTGACATAATATTAACCTCATTTTTTTAAACTAGTTTCATTTAAAATTATACTAATTCTATATTAATTTGTCAACTAACTTATGTGTTAAAATATTAATTAGGTAAAACTAATTCTTTAAGTTTAGAATCAATCACTTTATTCTGTTTTTGTTTCTTGATTCGTTTTTCGTTTTCGATTTTTGTATTTTTTACTTTTAATTTAGTGAAAAGTTTATCATAATATTTTTGCTTAAGAGCATTGTCTTGAGGTAATTTACGTAATTTGTTATTTAAGATATCTCTTCCATGATTAAATGCTTCATTAGTTAATTCTTCTTTAGACAAAATACTAGTTATTTCTTTTCCCAGTTGCATATCACTTCCTGCTTGGTCTTGGTCTTGGACTCGTTCTGGATCTAAAGATGCCTTCTCAGATTTAGAGAATAGAGAACCAATGAATGAAAAAATAGCTATGATTCAACTCAATGGGTTATACCACGCAAAGTTTGATTCCATTGACTCGGATGAATGATTTGACCGATCAGTAACACTTGTAACCATTATTAATCTACTTTTTTGTTAAAAATATGTATTAATTGTACTGTATAATTTAATATTACGTCAACCTTTTCTTTATAAATGGTTTAACTAAATAATTTACTTGATAAAGAGAGAAAACAGAGTGCAGCTGTCTCAGCGCGAAGGACATAGGGATGGAGCCGGACCCCTTTAGCATGCTTTGAAAGGAGATCTTCCTCTTCCTGGGAAAACCCTTTTTCTGGTCCAACGAAGAGAGTACTGTCTCCTTCTGGAGGTGTGAAGATATTTTTTGAATTCAGATTGCCAAAGAAAAGCTCTCCTGGGGGAAATTCCACCCAATCGGCGAGAGGGGGCATTTCTCGGATTTCAGGCAAATCGAGCCGTCCGCATTGCTTGAGGGCTGATATAGCCAAATGACGGCATCGTTGGATCTGGGTGGGAGAAAGGCTTTTCTTTTCACTTCTTTGGCCTGGAAAGAGCCAAAAAGCGGTAGCTCCTAGCTCAGTTCCCTTCTCGATCACGAAATCGAGGTTTTTAGGCTTTAGAAGTGCCTGAGCCAGAATAAGTTGCTGCTTAGGAGGGGGATTTGTAGTGATTTCGGATAGGATGAGGGTCGCAGCGTCTTTATCGAGAGAGGTGATTTTAGCGTGGGCGAGCTGATTCCTTCCATTGACGAGCTCGATCGTATCTCCCATTTCTCGGCGCATAACGCGCAAATGTTTGAGCTCATCGCCTGTGATTTTAGCGGTGAGATCCTTTTCGAAGGGCTGATCGAGAAAAAACCGGTTCTCAGGCATTTCTCACCAGTTTTTCAAGGGCATCAAAGTCTTTGGGGTGAGCAACGATTTGGGTCGCGCGTTTCTTATAGTAGCGATCGATTGCGAAATTGCCAGTAAAATTATAGATCAGTTTGAACCGCAAATCATCGCGCAACACCTCACTGAGGTGGGTGTAGGAGTGGATTTCGGCTTGGAGGGCAATTTTATCGCGCAATATTTTGGGGACGAATACCGTGATCTGCTCGCGCGGATAGAGGGTTCGTAAGCGAGGCAGTTCTCTAATGAGATTTTCATCCTCAGGGAGAAAGAGTGCGAGGCAATCCTG
>JAAKFC010000207.1 GCA_011065225.1 Chlamydiota bacterium | reverse complement strand
CATAAATAAAGGATTTTGCACGAAGATTCTCGGTGATTTAGACTTTGAGGGAATGATTCCTCCAGACCCTCAACAGGTGAATGAACTAGCAGAAAAAATACTAGAAGAAATTTTAAATCATCCAGAGAAAAAAATGATCCAGGGAGAACTGCAAAGATTTGGGAATGTCGTTGATATATATGAACCCAGTGGAAGGGGAGCTCGTTATAGTGCTGCCGGTGAATTTATAGGGTTTTTAGAATAGTAGGTAATTAGATATGGAGAAGTTTCGTATAACGATAGCCAGCCTTCCAGACAGAGAAGAAATTGAGGCTGAGATTCTCTATGACGGAGTGCAATGGGCGGAAATTTCCCAAGAAACAGATGAGTTAGTTGTGCAATTCTATTCTCATCCAAGACAAAAATTCTGGGAATTTCCACTCGATGAGGCCCTTGAAGCTCCTGAAAAGGCTAAAAAAAAGCTTCTTGGCTAGAGGAATTTTACGGGGATATTGGTATTTTACCAAGCTTTTTAGCTCTCTTCTTCCCTGCGGAGACGAAATGGGCTTGGCTTTGAGGTGAGATAGATCGCTGTCAATGCTGCAGGGAATGCTATGACAAGGGAATAGTTTGCAAACCCAAGAAATGGCGAAAGTGCGACAATTCCTCCCCCTACTGCCATTCCAAGCCAGCTACTGGAAGGTTTTATATGACGAAAATAAAGGGTGGCAATGACAAGGGGGCCAAATGTAGCCCCAAGTCCTGACCATGCATACTTAACGAGGTTGTCGATGGTCGTAAAGTTGGGAAGTGCTATAGCCATTGCAATCAGGGCTGATACTACACACGCTAGGCGTGTGATGAGAAGCTGAGAACGATCAGAAAGGTTTGGGTTGATAAATCGTTTGTAGAGGTCTTCTGTAACTGTCGTTGAGAGGATAAGCAGCATCGAACTCACTGCATTGAGTATGGCTGCCAAAATCGCACAGAGAAAAATCCCAGCGAGAAATGGAGAAAAGTATTGCTTCACCAAAATGATGAACACTTGCTCTGGAACTTCCAGTTGGCCAAGTGTGGCAATTCCCACAAATCCTACAAGGGTTGCTGCTGCAAGGGTAAGGATTTGCCAGCTCATCCCAATGTTCTTGGATGCGGCAATCTGTTCTGGAATGCGAATCCCCATGAACTTTGTCAAAATATGGGGCTGCCCAAAATACCCAAGCCCCCATCCGAACATGAGAAGTAAGTGATGCCAAATCGCTCCAGGGTTTTCTGAAGAAAAGAGGGCAAAGTTTTTTCCATGGGCATGAACAGAATCTACAATGGCTCTTATGCCCCCAAAATCAAATGCAATGTACAGGGGCACAAAGAGAATTACGGCTAAAAGGAAAAGCCCCTGAAAAAGATCTACTCTCGCAAGGGTGAGGTAGCCTCCCATTAGAACAAAGGGAAGGATGAATAAAATCCCTATGACGACTCCCAATGAATATGAAATGGGAAAGAGGGTTTTGAATAGGATTCCAATCCCACACAATGCAGCTGCCACATAAACAGTGTAAAACAGAAAAAGTGTCATGGAGGTAATCAAGCGTCCAATAGGCCAATTTTGGCCTAATCGCTTTTCAAAAAAGCCGGAAAGGGTCACGCTTCCCATTTTTTCTGTATTCACTCGAATTTTTGGGGCAATAAATGCCCAGTTGGCCCACATCATGACGGTTAGCCCAATGGCTGCCCAAATATGCGCTCCCCCACTGATAAAAATTGCACCAGGATAGGCCATGAAAAGCCAATTGCTCATATCACTGGCATGGGCGGCAAATGCGGTTGTCCAACGATTGAGTGATCGATTCCCAATAACAAAATCTTTTTGCGTTAGGAATCGTTGCTTTGTCTTTGCAAAGTAGAGGAGTATGGCAAAATACAGTAGGATTGCAAAAAATTCGTTCATTTGATTAAAAATTTAATTTGATTAAGTATAGCAATTGTTTTTAAAAAACAAAAGTTCTGATGACGGAATTGCTTCTTCTGTTATGTATTCAGATACAAATTCATCTTAAAATAAATATTACGTCTTTACTTAAAATTAACCAATCCTTTACAATGTATTAATAAAAAACCAAGAGGTAGACTATATGCGTACATGTTTTAATCCATTAAATGCCGGATCCCACACAATTGGGCCAAGGAGCCAAAATCGAGGTTGTTTTCCAACAAGTTATCATCGACCTTTCTTTTCACGACCATTATTCACTCCAACTTATCCAATGTATTATCCAACATACCACCATTATGATTCCCCTATGACGGGAAAACAACTTCTAGCTACATGCGCTGTGATTGCTACTGTAGTAGCAGCGGTCATTTATTTTGCGCCTACAGATTGCATTGAAGAATGTTTCTTTGATGACTTCGGATTCGGGTCATGTAGATGCATCGAATATATATATTGATGTAGAACGAGCCCTAAAAGAAGCTTAAGAAATATTTCCTTTTAAAAAATGTTTGCAAAGTTTAAAATTGTTTTGCCACTTGGAGGTGAAATATGAAAAAACTTGGATTGTTTGTAATTTTAGGACTCGCTACTGCTTTCGGAGAGGAATTTTCTTTCGATTCTTTTCAACCAGTGATGCAAGAACAGCCAAAATCTGATTTATTGCGCTATGTCTCTGTTGATCTTGCCGCTATCCCAAGCTTGCAGGGTGTTATGAATGTGGGCCTCAGGCAGGAAGGCGAAAAACATGGCTATGATCTGGGCATCAGTGGAGGCAAAGCTAAAACCTTTACATGTAGTTTTCTCTACGGCTCTTACTTAAGGTTCATCGATGCTTCTGATACTGCAAAATATTATACCGGCTTGGGCCTCCGAGGAGGTGCTGCATGGGGG
>JAAKFC010000206.1 GCA_011065225.1 Chlamydiota bacterium | reverse complement strand
CAGGCTCAAATGCTTAAGTTTGTCGCACCGAGCTTAAAAGACCTAGGGTTTGATCTGAAAGTTGTCGTGGTCGACGATTACAATATTCCCAATCGCGCTCTTTCAGAAAAAGAAGTCGATGCCAATTTTTTTCAGCACATTCCTTTCATGGATGAGCAGATCAAACAATTTGGCTACAAGATCCAATGTTACGCACGTATTCATTTAGAGCCAATGGCGATCTATTCCGAAAAAATCAAATCGTTGAAAGACCTCCCTATTGGAGGCACAATCGCAGTTCCGAATGATCCTACAAATGAATACCGGGCTCTTGCGCTTTTAGAAAAAGAAGGGATCATTCAACTCCGTCCTGGAGTGACCCTCCAAGCGACGAAAGCCGATATTGTGAGCAACCCCAAAAAGATCAATTTTCGTGAGATCGATGCAGCGATGCTTCCACGGACACTTCGCGATGTCGATGCGGCTGCCATTCCGACGAATTATGCATTGCAAGCAGGACTCAATCCATCTAAGGATGCCCTGGCAATTGAAAGTGATGATTCGCCCTATGCCAATATCATTGCCATTCGAGATGGTGATGGCAAAGAGCCGAAATTAGAAGCTTTGAAAAAAGTAATGCTCACAGAAAAGATGCGCGCCTTCATTCTCAAAGAGTACAAAGGTGCAATTATTCCTGTTTTGAAGGAATGTCCTCAATAGATACTTTTAATTAACGTTGCGCGCAGATCAGCTAGATGTGCTTGCTGATTATAGTGATTTGCGCGCTTCCAATAAATCCATGTAAACGCCACCGCTGCGACAAATGGAGCAAGAAAGATTCTAACATGAGGAATAGCTACAACAGCCACAAGTGTTATGGTAGTTATGAAAAGTCCTTGTGCGCTTGCAAAAGCAGCCACAACAAGAAAAGCTAAATAGGCAGTTGCGAGAGCTGCTACAACGCAGGCTATGGATTTCATTCGTTCGAACAATGCATTGCTGCGACATTCATCTGCAACTTTATGACACATCTCTCTACTAGTCATTTTTTCAAAACGATAATTGGGCAAACTGTCACCGCCCATTTTTACATATTCAGAACCAATAGACATATCTACCCCCTAAGAAATTTTGAAGCTGTCTACAAACCCATTTGAGGTATTTCTTTTGCAGACAGTCTTTTTTAGATAGCAGAAATCTTACATGAAAATTTAAATATTATTCCAATGATTTTTTGCTGTGGCAAAAATGGGTCCAGCAATTTTTATGATGGGATAGATGGATAGGGAAGAGGCGAGAAGCACGCTCGTTGAAAATGTGTACTCAAACCAATAATAAGTTTCAAGATTGATAAATGTGTAAAAGGAAAGAGTTACTGAGTAAGCCAGGATAGCTGCAATGATTGAAATGGCAACGGTTGCAATGAGAGCTAAAGTACCATAACCAATGGCTTTAAGTTTTTCATAGCGATGTGGTTTTTGCTCTTCTAAGTTCTGGGGCTTGGATTCTGGCCAAAAGTGTTTTGTTATAAAGTTTGCTTTCATAACTTTAATCTCCTTTATTCCAATGATTTTTTGCTGTGGCAAAAATCGGTCCAGCAATTTTTATGACAGGGTAGATAGAGAGAATAGGTGTGAGGATGAAGGTTGCTGGAATAGTAATATTTAGCATTGCAGCAATGGCTGCAAAGCCACAACAATATTCAGGAGGGAAAATTTTGAAATAAAACCCAGCGCCTAAAGCAGATCCAAAGAATGCAATAATAGCAATAATGGCTTGGATGGCAATGGTCGTGATTACGGCCAAAGTGCCATAGCCAATAGCTTTAAGCTTCTCGAAATTGCGATCAGTGCTATTAAGCTTTTGCGCTGCTGAGCTCTGGGGCTTTGATTCTGGCCAAATGCGCTTGGCTATAGAGGTGATTGGCATAATTCCAATGCTCCTTTGCTTGATTAAAAAATTCTTCACTATATTTTGCGGTGGTAAAATAGAAGACTGCACCACCTACTCCAAGACCCCCAAGTGCTGTCACAAGTCCGTATAATGGGGGGAGAATCATGAGTGGGAAAACGAAAATTCCAATGGCCATTGTGGCGATCTTGTAGGCGATGATGGAAGCCCCTGTAAGTAAAAGGGCTACGCCGCCGCCCATTATCACTTTGCTTAAGGCTTTGAGTCTTTCCATTCGAGCATCTGATGTACACTGATTGGCAACTTCCAGGGCTTGATCCTTGTAGTCGATCTTCTTGAAGTTGACTGAATACCATCCAGTATTTGGATCTTTATTATAATAATCTTTTACAATTTCTCTATTAATTACTGACATATTAGCCTCTTTTTTATTATTTAAGAATAATATTTTAAACCTATCAACTCTTTAAAAACAACATAGAATTTTTTTTAGTTTTGTTAAAATTCGATAAAGATTAGCATGTTAACCAAACTTTTTTTACCCAGGGGAGGGTCATATGTCTTTTGAAACAATAAGAAATATTGATTTCAACACTTTTAATAGTCGCGCTGAATGTTTGAATTTTGCAAATGATTTAATCGAAGTGGCGGATGAATTTAGAGCCATTGGAGAAAAATGCTATAATACGGCTTGGTTGATTGCACAGTTTGCATTTGGAGCATTTTTAGCAATCGGAGCCGCTGTGGTTGCTTTGAATTTTTCTTCTCTAGCTGCTGAACTTGCAGTAATCAATTTGAGCCCAACGATTCTCCTTGCTAGTGTGGCAGTTGTACAAGTCGTTGTTCTTGCAATAGTTGTCTATTATATTAGCTATAGTTATAAATATTTAGATAAGGCTATGGAGACAGATCAAAAAGCAATGTTTGCAAACGCGAGAGCTGCAGCGATTCCACCATGGAAGGATTGTGGGTGGTTATCTGGAATATGG
>JAAKFC010000205.1 GCA_011065225.1 Chlamydiota bacterium | reverse complement strand
ATGAAAAATCTTTTTTTATCTTGCGGTATGATTTACCAAGGCTCTTACAGAGAAATTCGAGTGTGGGTTTCCGATCTATTTTAGCCACGACCCCTCCATAATCAAAGACAACCGCTTTGGGTGTGGCTGCTAGAAGCGTGGTGCAAAAGAGAACGAGAATCAATATATATCGCACAGCTTGATAGTAAGGTTTAATAAAAATATTCTGCAAGGAAAAATTTACTTATATGCTAAACATTATTATAGTTCTCATTTTATTCTGGTTCCCTTATATCCACATCGTGGATTCAAAAGATTCAGCAAAATCCTGGGTTTGAAGCAAAGGTTTTTTATTAGAGTGCCTACAATCTACCCTTTTTCTAAAGCGATTTTCTTGAAGAAAAAGAGCCTCCGTCCATTCTTGGCGGCGGTTGGGAAAGATGGAAGATGTGTACATACACTACTGATCATAGTTTTTCCTCCATGGCGCGGTTCCAAGTTTTTCCGAGATCATTAGAAATGAATTCCCTTGATGTGAAGAAAAGTTCATTATCCGTGCTTGTGATCTCATGTATTGATGCAAGAAGCATCCCATTGGGGGATAAAGCCACGCTCTTAGAAAGAAAAAAAGAAAGATCAACCTCCATTCTTGAGTGAGTCCAATTCTCTCCCCCATCTTCTGATGCAAAAAACAATCGATTTCCCATATAATTGCATGTAACAACAATAGTATTCTCATTATGCACACATTTTATATCATCGAATAAGACATCTGTATAAAATTTGTGTGTAAAAATCTTGCTTCTGTCTTTTGAAACTACAGATAGACACAATTTACAATCCTCTACTTCATTAAAAGACTCGTCCCAAAGGATGAGAATTTTTTCATCCGATAGTGGAATCACATCGTACAATTCTGCATTTAGATCAGATTCATTGAGTATAGATTTTTCATATTGATCTGATGGTTTATGCATAAACGACAATTCTTTATGCCCAGGACCGACTTTGGTTATTTCGAGTTGTCCCTCTGCAGTGATGAAAGGAAACACATCATCATTATCAATTTCGAATGAATCGAGTACTTCAAGTTGATGTGCATTTTTAGTCAGGTAGGCAAGTATCAACTCCTCAGGATCATCCCAATCTGAAAAGATGACGTAAAAGTCTCCTTTTTCAGAGAGTTTTTCATACTCTAAATATAAATCAGTATCTTTCCCAAAATCTAAACAAGACTCTGTTCCCCAGTCATCACCAAAATTTTCTGAAATCCAATAAGAAATAGGATTCTCATCTACATCAAGCAAGAGAAGTCTCTCCTCCTCATCCAATTTATGGAAAGAGCGAATACCCCATTTACTCTTTTCATTTTGAGGAGCAATCTGTGTACTTGTCCAACTTCTCCCAAAATCCCTTGAACAACGATAATGGAATAGGGAATCGAATTTCCAAGAAAGCAATATCTTTCCATCTTCATAAAAGATGGCTGGGAGTTCTTTTGGCAGGTATTGGTAAGAAAGGCGATCAAGAGGAAAAAAAGATCTTTCCTGGAAAGTACATAGTTTTTCATGATGCCAGGATTTTCCCAAATCTTCTGAAACAGAACAGTTAAGAGTCTTTTCATTTCCTAAATTACTTTTCCATAAACAAACGAGAATATTGTTAGGGAAAAAATGGATATTATATTGGGAGATATATGATCCCGCTTCTCCTTCTATCTGGGCGGCAATTTTCCAGGATTGGCCCTCATCCGTTGAGTGTTTAAAGACTATCATTTTTCCAACATGAAGAGATGTAATCCATGAAGATTGATTTCTGAAGGTCTTGTTTTCAAAAGATTCAATCATTTCTACTACGGGCTTATCGCTTTCTCCAAATAACTCAAAATAGCCGAGATCTCGCACATCAAAAGAAAGACAAGAGTTCTCCAAAAGTGTCGTTGAATCACTCTCATACTTATCTCTAAAAGCAACCCAATAATGCGTGATATCCTCTTCGATGATCGTATGATCCACTTCTGCATAAAGAAGGGGAAGTATGGGGAGGAGAAATAAGAGTGCTCTTATAATATGCGATCCTTTTGTCATATATAATCCTTTCGTTTTTATCCGTAACCGCTGCCTTATCTTTGATTTATCCCGACAGATTTAGGTGAAATTTTGCATGCCAAGAAAGTATCAAAATTCATTGTTTTATTCAAGATTAGGCAACAATCAGGGCGCCTTTTGTTGCTATATCGAATTTTTTTTTTAAGCAAGCTGCATATTGAGCGAAGATAGTGCTTTGCACAGATTCGTGAAAGAGGATCCGATTTACCAAAGCCAGAGTCCGCTCAAGACGACGCAGTCGCTGGACGAAAGTGACCAGAAGGATCACTTTCGCAAAAAAACCTATGGAGGCGCTCAATTAGGGTTTTGGAATTTTTTCGTCAGAGAGAGTTATGCAACACATCCCAAAAATCCTCAGAAAAAATCCAATACTCAGGTTAAAATGATGTTGTGCTTGCAACAGTCATAAATTTCTCGAGCAATGAAGCGCCTTTTTTGAGATCCTGTCTCGAAGAGGCGCTTTGCTTTTCTCATCAGATTCTCGTTTGTGTTTGCGATCACTTCTTTGATGGAACCCCAGAAGACCTGTCACTTCTAAGAGGGGTTTACCAGTCTCACCCCAATATCCAATTCATCCAATATCCCTTTTCAAAAGAGAATTTTTATGGGAGGCATTCGGCCTATTTTTGGCATAACATCAGCCGGATGATTGGAGCGCATTTTCTCCAGAGAGAAATTACGAACGTTTTATTTCTCGATGTGGATGAAATTGTGGAGGGAAAACGTTTTGCAAATTGGCTAAAGACATTTCCTCTTAGTGATTATACAGCTTTGCGCCTCGCTTGTTATTGGTA
>JAAKFC010000204.1 GCA_011065225.1 Chlamydiota bacterium | reverse complement strand
GCCAAAAGCCAAGATTTTTTCCTAGAAGAACGTTCTGGAGGGCGGAGCAAACTCAAATTGAGTTTGTGGAAATCGAAGAACGCCTTATAGGGGAAAAGATGGCTTTTGTTGGCAGTGGAATGAATTCGCATACACCCTCTAAAGGAGAGCATAATGGCTAGTTTAATAAGAGGGGCGAATAGTCAAGAAGCTTATATACGGCTGTGTATGGCAGAAGAAATGCAATTCTTAGTAGAGCTCCGCGCATGGTTTGAGAGGGAGAAAGATAGCTCAAGTTTCAAGGAAGAGTGGCTTAATAAATTTAATACTCTTCATCCCAAGTATAAAGAAGCACTCATTGGAAATTCCTCTGAAAAAAAAGTTTGCAGCCTAAAAAAAATCGAAAAAACATTCGATAATCTCAATGCAATCATTGAAAAACCTGAAATAGTTTTTCTGGAGGAATTCCAAAAAGTTCTTAGAAAGGTTAAAACATTAGACTTTATCCCTGCTATTAACGCTTGGAACAGAGATGAAGAGTCTCCCAAAGAACGGGCTTGGGTTGATTTGACGGAGCAATGTCCTGAATTAAAAAGATTCATGACTGCTTGGTATTTAAATAAGAAAAAAAATGAAGATTCAAATGGAAAAAATGATCAGAAGTGGTTCGAAGAAGACAGTTTCCTGGTTGCTGTGCAATTCAAGAAGCTGCTTGGGTTATTTAATCCAACCCTTTTAGAACGATTCGTTGATCAAATATGAAAATTCCCACACTAGTTGAATTTTATAACGGCCTGCCCAATGATCGAGGGGTGACAATTAAGGAGCTACGATACAAAGCGGGGCCTTGCTTGCCTATGTGGCAGCTCCCCTCATCCGAAAAAAAGCACTCGAAAAGTTTCCCGAGATGGGCAAAATCTTTGCCCTCCTCCAAAATCGCCTTACCGATGATGAGATGATCCAGCTCAAATACCAGGTCGAATGCTTGGGCCAGGACATTCCTTTGTTTGGCGCGAAAATTCCTCGAAAGTGCTAAACTTCTCTAGCAACAAAAGGAGAGTGTTATGTCAAATGTAATAACCCACACACTTAATTCTGTTAACAATTGGATATGGGGAGAAGAGGTATCTGCCCCCCAGGAAGAATCACAGGTTCCTTATGATGAACCAGGTGCACTCGTTGGAGTTTTAAAACAAGAAAGAATTCAGAAAAAAATTCGAGAAGTCATTGAAATTTGGAAAAGTGATGAATCAGATGAAAATAAAAAAGTAGCGTGGGATTCTTTGAAAGAGATTTTTCCTGTTTGCGAGGAGGCAATTGTTTCAACCTGCATGAAGAAAAAAAAAGAGGCTTTATTAGCGGATGAGGCTTTATTAGCGGATGATTGGAATATGGAAAAAATAATAAATTTTACAAAAAATTTTACAAAAAATACAAAAGAGCAATTGCAAAAATTTAATTTTAGTTTTTTAATATGTCTATTAGAACAAACAAAAAGGCGTTCTTTTTCAGAAATAACTTTACTCAAATATAAGCAATTTCGACAAGAATTAGAGAATGTCTATACATGTTTTGAAAGAGTCAAGCAAGTTAATCAAACTTTACAAGGAAATAACCTGATAGAGTGGAAAAAAAGAGAATGGAAAAATTTGAAGGTTGATTTGCCATATTTAGAGAGTGTAATGGCAACTTGCTATGTAAATTTTAAGAAAGTTTTATTTTTCAATGGAACATCTGTATTAGGACTACTAGATGAATGGAATGGAATGTATCAAGATACATTCTTTGAAATTGCAAAAAGAAAAATCCAAGATTTCGATCTGTCCTTTTTGGATTGGTTTTGTAAAAAAATCGAAAGTAGAGATAAATCCCATTTTTTTATAAAACCGATTTTTCTAAATGATGAGCAAATCAAAGAGGAACTAGAAAATATTAGAAATGAAAAACACAGAATTAAAAATTTTACTGATTTTTGGTATGAGTATACGGTAAGTCAAAGACAAGAAATTTCTGATGCTTTAAGGCAAAGTTTCCCTTATTTAGAGAAATTAATGATTCTTATATCTGTAAATTCAGCATTGTATAATATGCAATTATCTACTGCCTATCGTGATGAAAGCAAAGAAAAAATTATAAAACATATAGAAAAAGAAAGTATAGAAGACTGCCAAGAGCAAATGACCTGGATTGCAAAAAATCAAATTAAAAATTTTAATGTGCATTTTTGGAAATCTTTTTACAAGTATCTAGATAAAGGTGTCTACTATTGAAGCAGCTCAAGCTTTTGGCTGATGTCGGCTAGCTGCTTTTCCATTTGAGACAGCTGTGTACGCAGATTTTCGACTACTTCTTGGGGGGCTTTTTGCACAAAGCTCTCATTGCCTAGCCTGGCGCGTGATTGCTGCTCTTGCTGGATGAGTTTTTCCTGCTGCTTTTTGAGTCGCAGGTGTTCTTTTTCACGCATTTCCTCGGGGAGGGGAATGATGAGGGTGAGTGTTTTGACAATGTGTGATGCTGAAAAGCCCTCAGGGGCTTTTTTGGCGCCATAGGTGATTTGATCTAGCCGTACCAGGGCTTTGAGCATTCCTTCATTTTTTTGGACGAGAGCAAGATTAGAATCGTCTTTGCTGGCTTGAATGATGAGATCGGTAGTGACACCTGGAGCAATTCCCATTTCGGCTCGGATATTGCGGATGGCGTGAAGCACTTCATTGATGAATGCAAAAGTTTGTTCGATTTCGGGGTTTATGTCTTCTTTGGCAATCACGGTGGGGTAGGGAGCTACGATACATGCGGGTGCACTGAGAGCTTTGAGGGTTTCTGCAAGATAGGGATCTTGGCATGTGCCAGAGGGGATTTTTTCTTTGAGCTGATGGAAAAGCTCTTCGGTGACAAAGGGAATCATCGGATGGAAAAGTCGGAGGAGA
>JAAKFC010000203.1 GCA_011065225.1 Chlamydiota bacterium | reverse complement strand
CCATCGCTCATATTCTCGAATATGAGCTGCTTCGAAGCTTAAAAATTCAGGGCTCCGATTTTGGCAAAATTCCAATTCTTCAATTCAGATGTGTATACATTAACTTACCAAAGTTAATTCCGGTCTCCAAATTAACTTTTTCAGCGCTTTTGATCCGAATTCTCGGCAAAGCAGTTGTTCAGTGTTTCCTTCAGCGAGACATGATTGTCTCTGCCGATGATGAGATGATCCGCTATTGAAATTCCCACTATTTTGGCACTTTCGAGTAACTGTAAGGTGAGTGAAATATCCGCCTTAGAAGGAGTGGGATCACCACTGGGATGATTGTGGCACACAATCATGCTGTAGGCACCATGGCGAATCGCAAGCTGAAAAACCTCGCGCGGGTGGACAAGCACTTCAGATAGTGTTCCCATGCTAATCACTTCATAGTGAATGAGCCGACATTTCACATCGCGCAAAATCACCAGAAGAGCTTCTTTCTTCAAATATCCAATCTCAGGAACAGCAATAGAAAGGGCATCTTGCACAGAAATGATGATTTTATTGGGAGCGCGTTTTTCTTTAGAAACGCGCATGGCAATTCCAAAAGCTGCTTTGAGGAGAATTGCTTTTGCCTTCCCCATACCTTTGATTTTTATGAGTTCTTCAATTGAGGCATTGAGAAGACCCCCCATTCCACCAAAATGGAGAAGGAGTTCTTGTGATAAGATCAAAACCGATTTCCCACGCGTCCCTGTTCCAAGGAGGATTGCAACGAGTTCCTGAAGGGAAAGAGCATCAATTCCATCGCGCATAAGACGCTCTCTAGGAAGTTCTGAAACGGGAAATTGTTTGGCTAGGCTCATTTGATGAACGGCTCCACTTTATGTTCGATGCGAATGGGAATCTCTACATCCATCACTACATCATTTTCTTCATATTCTACGCTGATTACCTTCCCTTCGCGCATGAGCTCACTCACAAGGGCATAATGGGTCTGCGGAATGATGAGATGCACTTTTTTGCGAAGGGCTTTTATTGCTTTGATCATCTTTTCGAGCAGCTGGGGAAAACCTCTCTTCTCAAGAGCTGAAATCTGCACGGTATGGGGATAAGTCACACGCAATTTTTGGAGCATCTTTTTATCCTGGTTCTCATCAATCTTATTGAGGACGGTAATTATCGGTTGCTCTTGTACTCCCAATTCTTTTAGCACTTCAATTGTTGCCTCTGCTTGCTCAAGGGCATTAGGATTGCTCGTATCGACGAGATGGAGCAACACATCGGTATGGATCGCCTCTTCCAGCGTGCTTTTGAAAGCAGCAATGAGGGCATGTGGAATTTTCCGAATGAAACCCACAGTATCGATGAGGAGAATCTCTTGGTTGTTGGGAAGAGAAAATTTCCGCGTGGTGGTGTCAAGTGTTGCAAAGAGCTTGTCCTCGATAAGAACTTCCGCTTGCGTAAGAGCCTTTAAAAGTGTCGACTTGCCCACATTGGTATAACCAACAATGGCAAAGCTAGGAATGCCTGTTCTTTGCCGCGCTCTGCGCTGCGTTGAGCGATGTGCACGTACCTGACTGATCTCTTTTTGGAGCCTGTTTTCGCGATTACGGAGCATGCGCCGATCGAGTTCAATTTGCTTTTCTCCAGCACCTCGCAAATACCCTCCCCCACCAGAAACCTGACGAGACAAGTGGGTCCAAAGGCGTTTTAAGCGGGGCATCTCATAACGAATCTTGGCCAGCTCAATTTGTAGGCGCGCTTCTTTGGTCTGCGCTCTCTTTGCAAATACTTCCAAAATGAGTTCAGTCCGATCTAAAACTGGGCGTTTAAAAATTTTTTCGAGATTGCGCTGCTGCTGTGGGGTGATTTCTTCATCAAAGATGATCACATCAGCGCTATATTCTTCAGCAACGGCAAAAAGCTCTTGCAGTTTGCCCTTTCCAATGATGGTGCTAGAGGTAATCTGCCTCAATGGGACGGGAATTTTAGCAACTGTCTCGAGTCCATATGTCTCTGCCAAGCGTTCTAATTCATCAATCGACTCTTCACTAAAATCCTTTTCATCCGCCTTGAGATAGAAGGCAATGAGCATAGCCATTTTAAAATCTTTTACTTCTTCTTCGGTCATGTATTGAATGGGAGTTCTAAGCCGTCGTGGGCTAGCCGAATATCTTCGGGAAGTTTTTGATTGGTTTCATCGTGATCGAGATCATGAGCAATATGGGTGAAAAAAGTCCTTCTAGCCCCTACCTTTCTACTGAAATGAATTGCTTCTTCAATGCTAAAGTGCACCTCTGATGGGGTATAGCGCAGCGCACTGAGAACCAAGGTATCCACCCCTTTGATTGCATCGACCACCTGATCGCTATACTCTCGAATGTCTGAAATGTAGGCCAAATCGCCCCATCTGTATCCCGTCACTTTCATATTGGCCTGTTCATAGCTCACATATTCAATGGGAAGACCCTGAAATTTCACTTTGCCAAAATCTTCTTCCAAGATGTGGAAGTCAAGCTGCGATTGGAGCGTCCCATCAGATTGCTTAGTATTGAAGAGGTAATGAAAGCGGTGACGAAGTTCATCATAAGTTTCAATCGAGGCCAATGTGGGAAGGCGCATCTTGTGTTTGAAATAAAATACCCGCAACTCGTCAAGTCCGCCAATATGGTCATAGTGGGTATGCGTGAGAAGCACTCCATCCAAATGATTGATATTATAGTGAAGCGCCTGATCGCGAAAGTCGGGCCCTACATCAACGATGAATATTTTTTTCCCATATGTGATGAGGGCAGAGGGGCGGTATCGCTTATTGAATTGCGAAGAGGATGTACAGACTTTGCACTTGCATGTGATGATGGGAACACCAGCTGAGCCTCCTGTCCCCAAAAATAGAAACTTTCCTTGCATAAGAAACATTCTAA
>JAAKFC010000202.1 GCA_011065225.1 Chlamydiota bacterium | reverse complement strand
AGAGGGTGTCTACAAAGTGCTTTCACTGCTGAGAGCTTAAGATTTTTTCCTATGAGAATGCTTTGGAGGGCGGAGCAAACTTAAAAAGTTTGTGAAGCCTGAAAAGCTTTTCATAGGGAAAAAGATTGCTCTCATGAGCAGTGGAATGACTTTGTAGACACCCTCTAAGCAGAAGTTTTAATCCACTGGTAAGGTATCTAAAATTTCTTGCGCCTGCCTAGCAAATTTCTGGTTTACTCCATCTGCTTTTTGCACAATGGTTTTTAGTAAAATTAAAGCAATTTTGTGATCTAGTTGCTTTGCCGCCTCTATTGCTTCTGGATAGCCTTGGCCTTTTTCGAACAGTTTCTCGAATAACTCGACCGCTTCCCAAGGATCTGTCTGTACCAATTGCTTTGCCGCCTCTATTGCTTCTTGAATGCCTTGATCCTTTTCAAATAGCATCTCGAATAACATTGCTGCATGCCCTGGACTTGTCTGAACCAATTGCTTTGCCGCCTCTATCGCTTCTGGATAGCCTTGGTCTTTTTCAATGAGTTTCTCGAATAAATGGATTGCCCTATAAGGATCTGTCTGAATCAAATCCTTTGCCGCCTCTATCACTCCTTGAATGCCTTTACCTTCTTCAATGAGTGTTTCGAATAACCATACCCCATAATTCTTGATGAAAGTATAAGAATCTATCTGAATCAAGTATTTTGCCGCCTCTATTGCTTCTTGATAGCCTTGGCCTTTTTCAATGAGTTTTTTGAATAACTCTACCCCATAATGCTGCATGTAATAACCTTTACTAGGATCTGTCTGAATCAAGTATTTTGCCGCCTCTATTGCTTCTTGATAGCCTTGGCCTTTTTCAATGAGTTTCTTGAATAATTTGACCGCTTTATCAGGATATTTTGTAGGATCTTTTATCTGAATAAAATTCTTTACCGCCTCTATTGCTTCTTGATAAGCTTGGCCTTTTTCAATGAATTTTTCGAATAATTTGACTGTTTTTTCAGGATCCATATGAGCCAAATGCTTTGCCGCCTCTATTGTTGTTTCTTGATAGGCTCGGCCTTTTTTGATACTTGCTTTGAGTTGGGATAGGACACATTCCTCTAAAGGAGAGCGATTCCCTAGAGACATTTGGGCAAGTAATTGATAGAAATCCAAAATCGATGCAGTTTTTTGATCTGATACCTTCCAAACAATGCAAATTTCGTTTTTGTTTACCTGAATCGGTTTAGATAATGGAAGGAATCCCAAAAGGGAAAGTATTTCGGCACTTTCTTTAACAGCATGCCAGCGATTGCCTTCAGCACCGTCTCCTAAAAATCGAGCTTCAATCTCAATAGAGTCGGTCTTTTTGTTATAGATAAATATGAGGGTTCCGCTGTGATCCCGCAAAGGAATGTTGTAATACAATTCGATTTTTTTGGGAGAAATTTTCGTTTCCGATCGCTGAGGCATTCCCACACCATTTCCCCCCACTTTTTCCAAGTTGGAAAGAGCCCTACTAAGTGTTTCTGGAATGGCTTTTGCAATGCTTTCTTGTGAAATCATTTGATTGGTTAGCCATCCATTGATTGCAAGTAAATTCTGATGGATCAACGTAAATACATCTTCTAAGTATTTGGGGTAGTGCTCATCGAAAAGAGCTCTAGAACCAAAGACTGCTGCAGCTACACTAAAATCAGCTGAAGGATGTAGCTGCTCTGGATCTGTATCTGGTAAATCTTTCAAAATTCTTTCAATTGTATCGAGTTGATTAGGAATCTTTACAAATGCATCAGGAGGGAGAATTTTATTTGTCATTGCTTGCAAGAGAGAAAAATATGGCATAAGCATTCTCTTGAAAAGCTGTACTTCTCGTTCTTTAGAATGTGTACCTCTCCTCATCGCTTTGATTGCTAAGTCGAAAGTATCGATAAAATCTTTCAGCATTTCAAGAGCCGCAAATCGAATAGTAGATGAGGCATCATTCCAATTTTCTCTTGCAAGAAGACCTTGAAAGGCCCCTTCGCGAAGGATTTGTCTTTGTCTATTTTGCAGTGACTGGAATGCTTTTTCAAATGTGTCTGAATCAGAAAAACCAGAGAGGTTTGCTTGGTCTTTTAGAATGGCTTTTTTCTGTTTGAGGATTTCAAATAGCACTTTATCATCTTTTTTTGGGAATGAGGTCAACAAATTTTCGAGTGCTAGGAGAGGATCGTTTTGTGTGTTGTCAAAAAAGAAAGACATAAAAGAGCTTAGTAGATTTTTATTTTGCATGCTTTCAAAAAAGAGGGTCATATAAACAGGCAAAATATTGGCCTGTTGCAAGACATCGACGATCTCTTTTAAGCGCAAGATCTGCTGCGCGGAGATCTTTTTCCCTTCTGCAAGAGGCTCTAATGAGAGGAGGAAATTTTGCCATTTCTTGAAAACAGCATCATTGGGGCTTTGTGATCCTGCTAAGAGGATATCTGCAAAATAGGCGGTATGGGTGAGCTTTTTTTGGTACTCCACAATGACCTTTGCAGCTGCAAAATTGCCCTCCATTCCTACAATAGAATATTGTCCAAGAGCAGTCCCCAATTTAGCTGGAGCAAATAGGAGCGTCTCGAGCACTTTGACGCGCAATAGACTTTCGAGTCTTCCAGGCATTTTAATACCTGAGTAAAGGGTTTCAAGTTCAGAAAATGCAAATTCTACTTTTTGTTTGAGTGCATTTGCAGCGCTTGCAATGGGCTGTACTTGTTTTTGGATGCTATTTTGTATGTTGTGGGTCTGTTTGAGGAAGCTTTTGAGCCAATCATGTTGTCGGAGTTGTTTCAAACTTGCAAAGGCTACTTCTTGGGTATTTGCTGTTCGCACTCGCTGAATGAGATCTTTTACTTTTTCGGGAATTTGACTTGAGACTCCGGCATCTTCTGCAAGGGGGCCATTGATCTTCGAAGAATCGGCTACTTTGGC
>JAAKFC010000201.1 GCA_011065225.1 Chlamydiota bacterium | reverse complement strand
AATGGAATGAACTCCAGCTCCAAATCCATTAACGGAGTCAATTGCTTCTCGGAAAGAATTTGCGCCAGAATCATTTGTATTAGTCACATCAACATTAGTTGCAAAAAAAGGTGCAGTTATAAGATTTGCAATTACGAATAGATAATGCTTTAATTTCATTATTTTGCTCAAAATTTAGTGTCGTTTTTATACATTCGACATAAGGCAGTTATTCCATATATTGAAATTTTTTTGAAGAAGTAACCTCGGCTTTGTACATTTTTCGCCCACTAGTCGATGACACCTTTCCGCAGGCTGTCTAATAACCTGAGTTTTGAGTTCGAAGCGATTGAGAATTTGAGAGATGGGTAAAAAAACAGTGCAAAAAGATCTCTAGCCGATTCCAATTCGAGGGGTTCTCGTTGTTGATCCTATCGGAAAAATGAACCCGTTACTGCTCATGAGTACAGATCCCCCTCCTCAAGCCAGAACAAATCATTGAACTTACGGATACTCCAAATCTACTTCCTTAAAAGAACTTCTTTCGCGGAGGTCAGTTGGTAGTCAGTAGAAGGCGTCGGATTTCTTTTGGGACAAGTTTATTAGAATGTATATCCTAACTGAAAATTAAGATTATGATTAATGTAATCTTTCCCAAATTTTCCTTTGCGATATCCCAATTGAGCTTCATAATATCCCGAAAAGGAATATTTTCCGTCACATGTTTCAATCAATACGCCAATGGATGGAATCAGAAGATTACGAGAAGGATTAAATCCACGCACTACAAAAGGACACTGGCCGACAATAAATTCAGATTTTGTCTCTTTTCCTTTATAGCGTTCTTCGCGTCCATACTTTATTCCTGCCTCAAATGTCCAGCTCAAGCACTCTGTGCAAATACATTTTGATAGATCAATACCAGTCTCTATTCTTAACATATTATAGGTTTTATCTTTTACTTTAAGATTCAAACTTCCAGCTCCAGATTCGTGAAATTCATCTTGTCTGATATAAAGGTATTCGAGGGATGCAAATGGATTCACATCAATTGAACAAAGATCAAAAATCGCTCCTCCTCTCCCATAGAGATCGAATTCTTTACTATCATGATTTCCTTTTGCAATCCGGTTACTGTTAAACTCGGAAGATACAAATTTAATTGCTCTTTCTGTAGAGACATAATTTTTAGCCCCAAGGGCAATGGCATCAAAATACCAACAATGGGTCGCTAGACGCCCATAAAGAGCAATCTGCACTGCGTCCACATCTGCTTCACTTTTTGATTTGGACCAATCAATATTGAAATTGCTATATCCAACCACCCCCCCGATAAAGCTATATTCACAGAAGATTCGATCTAAACCAAGCATCACACCATACTCATTCGTACGAAATCCCAATTGTCCACTTCGAGCTTTTTGTCGTCCTAAAACGCCAAAAGGAGCAATCCATGCTGTATATGACTCGCAACAGCAAGGCTCCACACAGCAATAAGATTTTCTATATTCTAAAAGCCTTTCGCTAATGGCAATACGCGATGCAATAAGATTATTTTCTTCAGCAAGGGCAATAGCATTATAAAGTGCTGGTTGCATTTGATTGAAGTTTTTCTCCAATCTTTCAGGATCACATGCATCAAGTGCAAAAACGATATTTTTTAAATCGGGATCGCTTAAAAAATCCATGACATCAAAACAATGAGCAACTGCCTTGACATTGAAACCACTGACAAGACTTTCGAAAGTAACCGATTTTACAAATAATTGCAGTTCCGTAGAGGAATAAATCAAACTAAATATAAATCTTGGTGGAAAAAAGATTTCTGTATCAAATGTCCCAACAAGTGCAGATGCTGTAATAAGTGTATAAGTATTAGTAGCAGGAAATATGCCTGGTAAAGACATGACATTGATTGTTGCTCCGGGATCAATGGTAACTGTACCGCTTGCAGAGATTAAATCAGAACTCGTCGGATCAATTTCAACTTCAAAAGTTGAACCACTTGAAAATGTAAAATCAGCGACAAACATTGTTCCGATTGAGTTTCCAGGTGCAATCGTTCCATTGAGCGTAACATTTCCAACAGTGCCCTCTCCACTAAGAGTTGTACCATTTTCAACAAGTAAAGACCCAGTCAATGTTCCATTGACATTGAGTTCTCCAGCTGCAACAGTTGTTGCAGATTGAGCATTGGTTCCGGTCAGTGTCAATTTTCCAGTTCCTTCTTTTCTCATCGTTCCAGAACCAGTGAATGCTCGTGAATAAGTGCCCTCATTAGATTGATTGAAGATTAGGGAACCAGCATTAGAAATATTAGATGATAAACTGGAACTTGACCCTTCAAGCGTTGATGCAATCGCATTTGTCATAAGACCTGAAAATGTATTTGCTCCTGTTAAGGTCAGCGCACTTCCTCCTTGATTCATTAAATCTCCAGATCCACTTATGACTCCAGATAGTGCACTTGAACTACCTGAATCAATCACTAAATTTCCTGAACCAATTGAAACATTACCACTTCCATTTGCCGCTGCTATTGTCAACATCAGATTATTGAGATCTAAAATGCCATTTGTACTGATGGTAACAGCTGTTGAAGAGGGGAGAACATCTGCAGTTCCCATTTTGAGGGTTCCATCACTAATAGTTGTCCCTCCACTGTATGTCTTTGGAGCTCCCGCAATTTCTAAAGTTCCACTGCTTTGTTTATCTATTCCAGCTGCTCCTGATATTGCCCCTGAAAATATTGCCGTATTTCCTGAAGTGACTAAAATATTTCCGGTACTGGGCAATGTTATGGGTTGAGATGCTGTTACATTCCCTGTGATTTCTAATGTACCACCTGTAAAATTGAGTCCTGAGCTATTGCCTAAATTAGTAATTGCGGAAATGCTCAAAATTCCGCCAGCACATGTTGTTGTGCCAAAATAACTATTTAACGTACTCGTCAAAGTCAATTT
>JAAKFC010000200.1 GCA_011065225.1 Chlamydiota bacterium | reverse complement strand
GAGGGCTATGTCCGTCTTTCCTGTTTTCTTTCAAATCCCTTAGCACAAGAGGCCGCCTATGCGCTACACAATCACTTCGCAGCAGTTTGATTATTTGCGGCGAGAGCGGCACATCGAATTTGAAGCTTTTTTTTCCAAAGAAGAAGCCGAAGCGCTCAAAACCTTGCTCGATACAGCCCGTGCAAACAATGCTACGGGACGAGATCTCGAACGGGGAAATTTCCCCCTAATCAAAGCTCTTAAACTATCGCGCCTTGCTCAAGCCGCATCTGCTCTATTCCACCAAAAGCAGATGAAAGTGGCTTTTACGCAATATTACCCTCCCTACAAATCGATCGATGCTTTAAATGACCTCACCTCGGTCTCAGAAACTCTTGGCTGCGCGCTTTTGAACTTGAGCCCTGCCCCCCTTCCTGACTTTGCCTATCTGCCAATAGAAATGGGAGATGTCGGCTTTTATGAAAACGAATTTCCCATTGACTTTACTGACCTCGAAAGGCCTGTCTTACTCATTGCTTTTGCAACCAAAAAAGCCCGCTACAAACTACAAGAAAAGGATCCACACACCCACCTGCTCAAAAAAATCGGCTATGGTTTCGGAGACATACTTGCAGAAGAGACGCATCCCCTGATCCTCAAATAACTCTTGCCAAAAATGCTTCTTTCAAGGAAAATCTTTTTCTTTTTTTGGGCTTATTTATGAGGCTATCTCGCTATTTGAAAAACATGCTTTTTGAGTCTTTTTATCCATCTTTCTGGTTCACTTCTTGGCCTACTTTTTCAAGTATGTCCTGCGAAGTGAATCAAAAATCTGCAAAAAAATCCTTTGAAAAATCAAATTCTTCAAATAGTGAGATAGCCTCATGAGTATAAAATACGCCTCTTATGCTGCTTCTGTCTCAGCACTGGTAAAAGAAAAGCGCTTGCGCAAATTGAAACCAATGATCCCCATCAATGGGGCATTCATTTTGTTCGAAGATCAAAAGATGCTCAGCTTTTGTTCGCATGACTATTTAGGATTGGCGGACAATCCTGAGATCAAAAAAAATGCGATCAAATATTTATTGCAGCATGGCATCACAGCGTCTTCAGAATCACGTGATCTCTATTTGAGCTGCCAGCAAGACCTTGAAACAAAGCTCAGCTCAATGCTGCGGCGCGAAACAGCCCTTTTCTTCCCTTCCCGTTTTGAAGCAAATACAACCACCCTCTCTACTCTTGGCCACGATGACGCCTCTTTTTTCATTGACGAAGGCTGCCACTTTAGCCTTTTTAAAGGAGCAGAAAGTAGCAATGCGCATACCCAATGCTATCCCCATGGACGACTCGATAGGTTAGAGCACTTTTTGGAAGACGCGAAAACCAAAACCAAAATCATTGTGACCGAATCAGTTTTCAGCCTTACTGGTTCGGTTTCTAACCTTCCCACTCTCATTGAGCTGGCGGAACATTTTGACGCGCTTCTTTATGTCGACGACTCTCATTCTTTTGGTATAGCTGGTGTCGAGGGAATTGGTCTTGCCGCTCACTTAAGCGAGATCGATATCATCACAGGATCTTTTAGCAAAGCATGTGGTGCTTATGGCGGCTACGTCGCTTGTTCTGAAACAATTCGAGATTACTTAGTAAATCTTTCTCCGTTTCAAACTGCTTACCTCTTTCCTCCACCCATTATCGGAGCCATTGAGACTGTTTTGGATCTCTTTGCGCAAATGGAGGGCGAGCGCAAGCAACTTGAACAACGCTCCCATTGGCTGCGCGAAGCCCTTCGAGAAATCGGTTTCGATGTTCCCAAAGTGAATATTCCCCTTCTCTCGCTTCTGTTTCAGAATCCAGAAGAGGTCGAGTCATTGCGCACATTCCTCAAGAAAGAGCAAATCTTAGTGGGTCCTACCCGCTCCTTCGAAGGAGAAAAGGGAAGTCCGCGTCTCAATCTTGCACTCAATGTCTGTCACATGCCCGATCATCTCACCCGTCTTGTTGAGGCAATCAAAAGCTGGCAGAATCAAGATATGCATGAAGTAATCCATGTATAACCTGATTGCCTTTATAAAAATTTGCCTTGTTTGTCATCACCCTGGAGCGGCAACACATTTCGCTGAATTTGCAAAAGTTTTTGAAGAAAATGCCGTTCCTTATGAACTCTATACCGATCATAAAGACCTCGATGAGCTTGCTGCAAATTCCCATCATTTCTCCGCTATTATTGTAGATATTGCTCCGCAATCCGAAGAAGTATTAGAACTTTTTCAAACTTTGGGCAAAAAGACTTATGTCTACTACGATAATCCTGAAGAATTTGTTCCAGGAGGATATTCTGAGACAGCAAATAAACTCAGGGCCATTGCAAACAAAACCCTTTTTGCAAATGCAAATCTTGCTACAGAAGAAACGGATATTGGAATTGGATATTCTCCTGTTGTGAATGACGTTTTAGAAATACAAAAAATGCGCGAAACATCCGATCGAGCTGCCTTTTTAAAGAAGCATGAAATAGAAGACACCGGACAGAAAATCATTGTCTATTTTGGGGGAGCAAATGACACATATTATACCCAAGCATTCCCCCATTTTCTTGATTTATTGAAAGAATGGGATTTTTCTAACACTGTATTTATCCATCAACAACACCCTCGGGCTTTCAAAGAAGGGAATCGGGATGGAAAACTTTTAAAAGAAAAGATGCCCCAAATTGTTCTCTCAAAGGTAAACAACAAAGAAGCTCTAGCTATTGCCGATGTTGCTCTCTATTATCAAACAAGTATGAGCCCTCTTTTTTATTTGAGTGGAGTCCCCACTTTCCAGGTTGGTCATGAATCTTATCTAGATGTATTGATCCGCACAGGCCTTTGTCGATCTATTACAAAACACGATGAAATATCACAAATCTTGAGCGCTCCACAAATAGCAATAGATGAGCAAAAAATTTATGCCGAAATTGGCTACAA
>JAAKFC010000020.1 GCA_011065225.1 Chlamydiota bacterium | reverse complement strand
AGAACAAATCAACGTGGGCAACAAGGCCTTTTATACGGGCTTTTTGATTGTCAGCACCGTTTTGGGATGCACTGCCCCTTTTATCATCCTTCTCTTCAAAAAACCTAGCTGGAAAGTCAAATAAATCAAAAAAGTTCTTTACCAAAATCGATTTTCTTTTAATATTCCTTCTAATTCTAGCTTAATATTTGTTCCTGTTGAAGAATTGGATAAGACTACTGCAGTGATTGGCTCTTGCCCTTTTGCCATGAAAGTCTGAAAAAAAGCACTTCCACCTCGAACACCTCCGGGATGCCCATAACCAATTATGTTGTTCGAACTATCACGATCTATCCAAAAGCAAAGCCCTTCATTTAACATACTATTGAATGTATCACTCCTAATGTGTGCATTTTCTCTTAAGGCTTTACCAAAAGCCAACAGATCCTTGGTCTGCATCTTCCAACACCCATTCCCATGAGGATAAGGTTCAGGAGAACTGTCTACAGGTTCATGTCTCCCATCTTTAAACTCATAGCCTTGTGGTACGTGGGTTGATGAAGGGGCAATATTCATATCGCTTTTGAAAAAAACTTCATTTTGTAGATGATCAAGAAATCTTTGGGACCAATTAGAAGCATTTGCTTGGCTGCTCTTGGTATTCTTTCCAATGATGCGGGCCAAAAGTTGATATCCATAATTAGAATAAGGTTTTTTTATATCTGGTGGTATTTCTTCAAAAAATTTTTCCCGAGGTTCATTTTTAATCTGAATTAGCCCAGAGCGATGTGTTAATAATTTCCGAATCGTTATTTTTTCTATAGAATCTTTCAATTTCTCTAAATCTTCTTTAGAAGGTTTAAGTTCTTTATAAGGAGGTTTTGATGACAAATCAAGTTCCTCTTTAGAAAGATATTTACTAATTGGCTCTTCTAATTTTAACAAACCTTGTTCTACCAGTTGCATTATTCCAACGGCTGTAAATAACTTTCCCACTGAAAAACAGTTAAAAATTTGATCCTTTTCAAATTTTGCTCCAACAGGACAGTAGGCCTGATGGACAATCGTTTTATTTCCAATTTGAATAGCCAAAATCCCAGAAAATGATCTATTGTCCCTGAGCTTTTCTGCAAAATTTTGTAAAACTTCAATGATCTGCGTTGAAGATTCCTTTTTCTGAGGAATTTCAGGAGAAGAAGATTGATCTGGAGGATTCACTGTGCTCATTGATTCTCCATTCTTTACATCCTAAAGAAGAAGCCACCAGCTTGAGAGGCCGAGGTAAATAATGGTGGTGATCACGTCGGCAAACATGAGGACGACTGGCCCTGCTGCTACCTTGGGATCGAGTTTGCGCGCGTGAAGAATAAGGGGAATTGCGGCCGCAACAGTTCCGGTAATCGTCACGGAAAGAATAATCCCGGAAGCAATGGCAATAGCTGGGTGGATTCCATCGCCCCAGAGAAGAGAAAGCCCCCCGACAATGATTCCACATGTCAAACCGAGGAAGAAAACCATTCTCCATTCAGAAAGAATTCTGTAAAGAATACGCCTTCTTGAAATTTTAGGACGACTCAATATCTGCAAGCTATAAGTCATCGATTGCATGGATATGGACTCGCTTAAAGAGAGTACAAGAGGAATGAACATGGCAAGAAGAATTACTTGAATGAGGACTCCCTCAAAAATTCGAGAAATAATGGCACAGCCAATTCCGCCAATCATATTGCAAAAAATCCAAGGCATCCGTGTCCGATAAGTCAACCAGGTAGAAGCGACTTTTCCTTCTTCAAGTTTAAGACCGAGAACCTGAAAGAGATCGGTAGTACTATGACGAGTTTTTGCTACATCCACTGCTTCTTCAAGATAGAGTTGGACATCTATAATCCCAAGTAGCCGGTTTTCCTCATCGACAACGGGGACTGCAAGAAGACGATGGGATGTTAAAATCTCCATGGCTTCTCGCAATGTGTGATTGGCTGAGATGGAAATGACATGTTCTTCTAAAATTTCATGAATTTTTTTGTCCAAAGGACTTAGAAGAAGACGTCTTGTAGAGACAACTCCCTTGAGATGCATGTCACTATCAATGACATAAAAGTAAAAAATTTTCTCACGGGTTGGATGCTGCCGGATATAGGCAATGGCTTCCTCTACGGTCTGATTGACCTTGATATTCGTATGAACAGGGGAAATAAAATCGCCTACTCGGCGGTGAAGCTCTTTTTTACTCATGCTATTTACTGTCTTGTTATATAGTAGATCCTCGATGACAAAACAAATAAAAACTTCATGGGAATCTTCTGCTAGTTGGTATGATGAAGTGGTGGGGCAGCAGGGGCATTATTATCACGAGCATGTGATTCTTCCCAAGCTCTTGGAATTGATGCAGCTCAAAAAAGGGGCAAAAATCCTGGATCTGGCCTGTGGCCAGGGAATTCTCGCTCGAGCTCTTCCCAAAAATATCAAATACATGGGAGTCGATCTCTCAAAAACCCTGATTCGCGCTGCAAAGGTTCGCACAAAAAATCCGCTCCATACTTTTTTGTCTCATGATGTGACAAAAAAACTCCCTTTTTCCAAAGGAGAATTTTCTCATGCAGCAGTGCTATTGGCTTTGCAGAATATCGAAGATCCTATGTCGCTTTTAAAAAATGCTTACTACCATCTTGCAGATGGTGGGGTGTTATTTCTCGTTCTCAATCATCCTTGCTTTCGGATTCCTCGCCAATCTCATTGGGGAATCGATGAAAAAAAAAAATTGCAGTATCGCCGAATGGACAGTTACCTCTCCCCTCAAAAAATTCCCATCCAAACGCATCCAGGAAAGAAGAAGGGGCAGACCTTATCTTTCCACTATAGTCTTTCAAAGTATAGCCAAATGCTCAAAGAAACCGGATTTGCAATTTTCCAAATAGAAGAATGGATCTCAGACAAGAAAAGTATGGGGGGCAAAGCCCGGATGGAAAATCGGGCCAGGCATGAATTTCCTCTCTTTTTGACTCTTGTCTGCCAAAAAACTTGATATTTTGATAGAATGGGTCTTATGTGCGGAATTTTTGGACATATCGGCAAAACTGATTCAATAAAGAAATGCTTAAGCGGACTGAAATTTCTCGAATATCGAGGATATGATTCAGCTGGTATCGCAGGTATTCTAGAAGGCGAAATGCTCTATTTTAAGAAAAAGGGGAAACTTTCAGCTCTGGAAAAAACCCTAGCAGATCGCTCTCTTCCTTTCACTGCAACGATCGGACATACTCGATGGGCTACCCATGGCATAGCAAATATCCGCAATGCCCATCCTCATGCGGATCAAATGAAAAATCTTGCTCTTGTTCACAATGGGATCCTGGAAAATCACCAAGAACTTCGGACAATGCTAGAAAAAAAAGGGATTGTCTTTGAGTCCGATACTGATACAGAAGTGATTGCTCAATTAATTGCGCACTCCTATGAAGGAGATCTCGCAAATGCCGTGCGAGGTGCATGCTCCTTGATGAAAGGTTTTTGGGCTTTGGCAATCATACATAAAAAGCATCCCAATCAAATTATTGTCACTCGCCTTGAAAATCCTCTCATCGTAGGCCTCTCTAAGCAAGAAGCCTATATCTCTTCAGACCCTTATGCTTTTCAGGAAAAGGATCTCGATCTTTTTTATCTAAAAAATCACGAAATAGGTGTCGTCTCTCGCGATTCCATTCAA
Source organism: Chlamydiota bacterium (assembly GCA_011065225.1). Taxonomy (GTDB): domain Bacteria; phylum Chlamydiota; class Chlamydiia; order Chlamydiales; family Rhabdochlamydiaceae; genus Sacchariniichlamydia. The sequence continues at coordinate 10,786 of JAAKFC010000020.1, read as the reverse complement.
ATTTTTGATCAGGAGGCACGCAAGGTGGAAGTTGTCCCTGAGCAAATCGATTTCCCAGAGATCAATATCGATAAAGGGGATTATGCTCATTTCATGTTGAAAGAAATTTTTGAGCAACCAAAAGCAATCCAAAGTAGTATCCACAATCGATTTGTGCTGGATAAAGGGGATGCTGACTTCGAGGATTTTCACCCCAAAAAGGGAGAATTTACAAAAATAATCCTGCTGGGTTGCGGCACTTCTTGGCATGCAGGCTGCATTGCAGCACTGCAGTTTGAAGCCTATGCCAAACTTCCCGCGCAAGCAGAAATTGCATCGGAATATCGGTATAAACAAACCCAAATTGATGCAAAAACCCTTGTGATTGCTTTATCCCAGTCAGGTGAAACGTTAGATACGATTGCCGCTGCCCGTAAGGCTAAAGAAAGTGGAGCAAAGATTTTGGTTATCTGTAATGTTCCTGGATCGACTTTGATGCGCACAGCGGATTTTAGCATTTCTCTGCGTGCAGGACCAGAAATCAGTGTTTGCTCCACAAAAGCTTACAATTGTCAGCTGGCAGTTTTAGCTCTCCTCGCTTTAAAAATGGGCAGATTGGGTCCGATCGATCAAAAACAAGGTGAGGAATTTTTAAAAGAAATTATTCATCTTCCCAAAATTGTGGAAGCAGTTCTCAATCAAGAAGAGACTTTGATTCATTTAGCACAAAAATATGCCAGGCTCTCGAATTTTTTCTTTATTGGCAGACAGTACATGTTCCCTACGAGTCTTGAAGCTGCGCTCAAACTCAAAGAAATTAGCTACCGGAATGCATTTGCCTATCCTGCTGGAGAATTGAAACATGGTCCCATTGCCCTCATTGATCCAAGCTGTCTCATTATTGGAATGTGCGGAAATGCTCTGACATATGACAAAATGCTTAGCAACCTCATGGAGGTAAAAGCACGCGGTGGACGGATCTTGGCTTTCATTCCTCTTAATGCACCCGAAATTGCAAAAATAGCCGACGACTTCCTTTTGCTCCCCTCTGTTTCTGATTCCCTCGCCTCAATCCCATATTCCGTCGCATCGCAGCTTTTAGCTTACTATATAGCAAAAGAGCACGGGACAGACATTGATCAACCTCGCAATCTCGCTAAATCGGTCACTGTTGAATAAAACTCTATAGGGAACTATTTTGAACTCAATATGAAATATCGAACCAAACTCTATATCTCCCTAGTTGCTGTCGCCTTTGCAAGCATCGTCTTAGGGATTGTCATTTTCTCCGTGGAAACTGAAAAACTCATTTTTAAGATGCTTCAAAGCCGTTCACTTTCGATTGCATCTACAGGTGCAGCGCAACTCAATCCCGAGATGGTGCTACAAGGAAATGGTTTAACTTCTATAAATGTTCCCGCATATCTTGTTCTGCAAAAGGAACTTCGAAGAATTGCGGCCGCCAATCGCAGAAATGATGTTTATGTCTCCGATGTTTATACGCTCTATGTAGACCCACAAAATAAAAATGAGCTCCTATATGGTGTGGAGTCAGATATCAACCCTGATCCCCCAGGGTCACTTTATAAAGATAGCGACAAAGACAAGATTTTTAAAAATCGAGAGCTTTCTTATGTGGACGAACATTTTGTCGCTGACCAATTTGGTCTCTGGCTCAGCGCCTATGCCCCAATAAAAGATGAAAATGGAACGCTTGTAGCTATTCTCGGAGTGGATATCAATGCCAAAGACATACACATCCGGACCCAACAATTAATCAAGTTTGCTATTTGGGGATTAATTGCTTCTTTGATTCTCTCTATTATCATTGCTTATTTTCTCTCTAAGCGCGTAACTCTTTCTCTCGATCACTTGTGCTACGTTGTAAAAGAAATTGGAGATGGAAACCTGCAGAAGCGCTCTACGTTAGAAACAAATGATGAATTTGGTGTGCTCTCTCGCGAGATCAATAAAATGGCACGTGGATTGCAGGAACGAGAGCGGCTCAAAATGAGCTTTGCACGATATGTTTCTATGCATATCATGGAAAAAATTCTCCAGTCTGAAGCCCCCCTAAAGCTTGAAGGAGAACGGCGCAAAGTGACCTTGCTCTTTTCTGATATCCGGCAATTTACCCAACTTGCAGAGAAACTTCCCCCTGAGGAAGTGGTCACTCTACTCAATGAATATTTCGAGGTGATGATTGAGGTAATTTTCTCGCACTCTGGTACCCTTGATAAGTTCATTGGAGATGGGATTATGGCCGAATTTGGCGCTCCTTTAGATGATGTCAATCAAGAGGAGCATGCCGTAAGAGCAGCAATTGAAATGCAAAAGGAACTCGAAAAACTATCCGACCGCTGGGAAAAAGAAAATAGACCCCGCATTCGAATGGGCATTGGGATCCATACGGGAGATGCGGTCGTGGGGAATATCGGATCCGAAAGACGTACGGAATATACAGCAATTGGTGATGCAGTCAATGTGGCTTCACGCCTAGAACAAGCAACAAAAATCCTCAAAACGCCCATTCTCTTGAGTGAAACAACTTATCTTGGAGCAAAAGACAAATTTGCATTTAAAGATCTGGGATCCATGGCTCTTCCTGGACGCAAAGAGCAAATCAAAGTCTACACCCTTGATATGGAGAAAAATTAAGCATTGGGAAACGCACTCAAGCAAAAACAGCTCGAAGATCAGGCAAATTTGCAAACAAAAGAGCTCTATAAGGGAAAGATCTTTTCCTTAAGGCGCGATCATCTCCAATTTGATGCTGGACTCCCACATGATTGGGATATTATCGAACATCCTGGAGCTGTAGCCATTATTCCGGTGAATGAAAAGGGCAATTTTATCTTTGTCCAACAGTGGAGAAGAGCAATCGAAAAAATCATTTACGAACTTCCTGCGGGCACTCTTGATGAAGGGGAAAATCCACTCCTTTGCGCTCAGAGAGAGTTACAAGAAGAAACGGGATACCGAGCAAAGGAAATAATTCCCTTTGGAGGGATTTATTCAGCTCCGGGATTCTGCACAGAATATATCCATTTTTTCATTGCAAGAGATTTAGAAGAAAGCCCTCTTCCGGGAGATTTGCACGAGGCCATTGATGTTATGGAAGTATCCTTAAATGATGCACTTGCGATGATCGATTCACAGCAAATTTCCGATGCAAAAACCATTGCAGGAATCCTGCGCTATCAAAGGTGGAAAAGTCATGCGTAAAGTTCTTTTTATCATCCTATTCTTGGGAACAGTCGTCTTTTTTCTTCCCCAAATCGCCTCCTTTGGCTTTGCCAAGCGTCAAGTTGAAGCCCATTTGGCAAAGCAACTAGGCGGCGAGGTAAAAATCGAAAAACTTTCCCTCAGTTGGTTTAGTATACAGACCTGTCACAAAGTACAATGGATCGATCCCTCGAATGGCATTACTCTTTTTGCCGATCAAGTAGCCGTTCTGGCAAGCCTATCCGATTGCCTCCGCTTCAAAGAAAAACCTCTAAATGTCCAGGTCACTGGGGCTGAAATGAAATCACAAGCAAAATTTCGCTTCATCAAAAAGAAGAAGAAAAAAGATCTTGAATTGCACTTTTCTCCAATTGTTGCAAAAATCGAGAACGGAACCATTGCATTTCAGCAGATGCAGATCGAAATCAATACATCCATGAAAGTCACAGTGCGCGGGCAATTTGATCTCAAAAAACATCATATGGATATCACTCTAGGGCTTCCACCACAAACTCTGAAAAAAGTATTCAAAGAAGCAAAAAATCTCCCTGACGATTTTCTACTTGAGATTCCAATCTCTACGAAGCTCAATAGCAAAGCGTTTGAAAAAGCCCTCATAGGCTTTTTCCTAAAGAATTATGCGACTGTCACTTCATTGCATAAATAGACATCTTGGATGCCATTAAGCAACTCAATACCCTCTTTAAGGGGTTTCTGGAATGCCTTGCGTCCAGAAATCAGACCCATCCCCCCGGCCCGTTTGTTAATCACAGCCGTTTCCATAGCTTGTTGCAGATCATTTTCCCCGGAAGCCCCTCCTGAATTGATCAATCCTACACGTCCCATATAATCATTGATCACCTGATAGCGGGTCAAATCAATCGGATGGTCAGAGCACAGCTCCGTATACATTTTTTCCGTTTCTTTCCCGAAATTGAGGGCTTTGAAACCCCCATTATTTTCTGGAAGCTTTTGCTTCACAATATCAGCTTGAATCGTTGCTCCTAGGTGATTTCCCTGACCAGTCAAATCTGCTGCAACATGATAATCTTTTTCAGCAGTTTTGAAGTCTTTATTACGCAAATAACACCATAGGACTGTCGCCATTCCCAGCTCATGCGCCATTGCAAAGGCTTTGCTCACCTCGACAATTTGTCTACGGCTCTCCGCTGATCCAAAGTAGATAGTAGCACCTACTGCCATACAACCCATATCATAGGCTTGTTTGATGGAACCAAACAGGATTTGATCATGAATATTGGGATAGCGAAGAAGTTCATTGTGGTTGAACTTCAAAAGAAACGGAATTTTATGGGCATATTTACGTGCAGTCATGCCAAGGACACCGAGAGTGGTTGCAACAGCATTACAACCTCCTTCGATTGCAAGTTTAATGATATTTTCAGGATCAAAATAGTCGGGATTCTTAGCAAAAGAAGCTCCTGCTGTGTGCTCAATCCCTTGGTCAACGGGCAAAATAGAGAGATATCCGGTATGAGCTAAGCGTCCATGACCAAGAATGGTTTGCAAGCTGCGCAAGACCCGAATATTGCGATCAGAAGCACAAAAAATCCGGTCGATCCAGTCAGGACCTGGAATGTGAAGTCTATCTTTGCTAACAGTTTTGCATTCATGTCCAAGCAAAAATTCTGCTTTATCCCCTAGAATTTTTTGGATATCGCTATATGAAGCCATGCGTCTCTCTCCCTTTTTTTGGCGATTGTAAGAAACGACAAGACAAATGGCAAGTTATACCATTTTCCTTTTCTCAAAAGCTTTTCCAGAGGTAAACTATTTTACCAAAAAGAGAGGGATTAGTGACTATGTCCCAACCCATAGCAAAAAAACCCAAACTAGAGGAAACACACATTCTTTTTCTCGAAAGTTATCCTAAAGAGATGTGGGAAGAAATTTTGTCTCGTCTAGTTCGGAAAAATGAAATTTTTAAGACAAGAAGTGTTTGTCGTACATTTCAAAATCTTACTCTTCCCGCAATACAAGTATACTTACGCAGACAAGAAACCCTAAGAGCTGAAGATCTAGTCAGATTGCACTTACCCCTATTTTATCTCCTGATCCATCAAAATCCCGCGTTTAAGGCTCCGAAGTTTGATATTCCAAGTAAAGAATTGTACGGTCTTTGGAAGAATTATTGCATTCCCCTTGTTTTTTCTTATGCTCTTCGATTTTGCGTAAATGTAAAAGAATTGGACCTGCTGCATCCTAAGTATTCTATTGAAACTATTCTGGGGAAATTTCAAAATTTTAATGCCGAAGTCGCCACGCAAGATGCTTATGCTAGTCTTACATGTACGACAAATGAACAGATAGATCCTATTGTGGATATTATGATAAATCTTTTTCCCAATGAGCCCTTCTATTTAGAAAAGGTAGAAAAATTGAAAATGGATGAACTTTCAGAAAAATTCGTAGAAGAAGTGGCAAAAAAATTTCCCAATCTTCGTTTTCTGGAGATTTCTTCTGGAGAATATACTCCTGAAGAATTACAAAATCTAAAAAAACATTTTCATAAACTTGAGAAGTGCACTCTTTCTACGGTTACATTTACGCAGTAGGGGTCCACCCAAGTTCTCTAATCGCGCGATTAGAGAACTTGGGTGGTTCCTTAAAAGAAAGAAATCAATTATGCTTCTGACTTGGAGGTCTCCATGCGATTGCTTTTACTTTTTTGTCTTTTTGCATGCCTAAATATGGGATGTCAGAAGAAGGTCCGCCCAATCGATGAAAATCGACAAGCCCTCCGGCTCAATCTCCATACAGAGCCACCAACCTTAGATGCTCGCAAAGCAATCGACACCTCCTCTTTAGGGATCATTAGCATGTGTTTTGAAGGGCTGATGAAACGGGGCAGAAATCGAACGATCCATCCCGCAATTTCTTATCATGTTGAAATTTCCGAAGACAATACACTCTATACTTTCCATTTGCGTTCTGCAAACTGGTGGGATGGTAAGCCAGTGACCGCACAAGATTTTGAACATACCTGGAAAACAATTCTTGATCCCGATTTCCCTTCCGGATTTGCTCAAGATTTATATGTTCTCAAAAATGCCAAAGCGGCAAAAAATGGGGAAATCTCTGTAGAAGAAATTGGCGTCAAAGCCATCGATGCTAAAACACTCCATGTCCAACTCGAATATCCAGTCCTCTATTTCCTAGACCTCGTTGCATCGCACTCTTTTCTTGCTGTCCCTTCCCACATCACTACGCGCTACCCTAAATGGGCTGACAATAGTGGTCCTTATTTTATCGGGAACGGGCCCTATAAATTGAAAAAATGGAAGCACCATAACTGCATCGAGCTGACTAAAAATGAACTTTATTGGGATCAGGATGTAGTGACTCTTGATGAAATTGATCTTTGCATCATTGAAGATCCCAATACTGAGCTCAATATGTATGAATCAGGAGAACTCGATTGGGCAGGATATCCCCTTTCCAACCTTCCGACAGATGCATTGCAAGCTCTTGCAGGGAAAAAACGACTCATCTCTTATCCGCTTTCTGGAACCTATTATTATATTTTCAATGTGAATGAGCCTCCCTTTAATAGTCTCAACATGCGCAAGGCCTTTGCCTATGCGATCAATCGCAAAGCAATCATCGATAATATCACCCTAGCTCATCAAACTCCTGCAACAAGTTTTATTCCCCCAACGATGTGGGATGTAAAGTCCTATTTTCAGGACAATGATGTAGAGGAAGCACGAAGATTTTTTGCACTTGGACTCGATGAAATGGGTTGGACCTTAGCAACTCTCCCTAAAATCACTCTGATCTATAACAGCTCAGAGGCGCATCACAAAATTGCTCAGGCTATCCAAGAACAGTGGTTTCAAGCATTTGGTATTCGGGTAAAACTCGCAAATGTGGATTGGAAGGTTTTTCTCAATGAACTCCAACATAAACAATTTCAAGTAGCCCGTATGGGAGGAATTGCTGGATTTAATGATCCAATGACATTTTTCGATCTCTATAAATACCCAGAAAGCTGCAATAACTTTTCAGGATGGAATAATCCAGAATTTACGCGATTGTTAGAGACTGCAGAGAGGTGCATAGATCCAAATGAAAGAGAAAAACTCTTACGCCAAGCTGAAGCGATTTTTATTTCTGAAATGCCCGTATCACCTATTTATTATTACCAAGGAACATACATTAAAAAAGGATACCTCCGAGGGGTGGAGTTGACAGAATTCAGCGAAGCTGATTTCAAATTTGCCTTTCTCGAACTGCAATGATTCGCTTTTTATTAAAAAAAATCTTCATTCTTCTCTTTTCGCTATTTATAGTAGCGAGCTTGACTTTTGTACTGATGAAAATCATCCCTGGAGACCCTTTCACCCAAGAAAAGGCCGTTCCTGAAGAAATTCTCAAGGCGATGTATCATCACTATGGCCTTGACCAGCCCTGGTATGTACAATATTTTCGCTATTTAAAGGGACTGGTTACATGGGATCTCGGCCCCTCTTTCAAATATCAGGGGAGAACAGTAACAGAAATTATCAGTGAGGGATTTCCCGTTTCCTTAACACTCGGCCTCGAAGCCCTCATTCTATCGATTTTCTTTGGTGTGGGACTGGGATGCATTGCAGCTCTCAAACATCTCAAATGGCAAGACCATTTTAGCATAGTTTTAGCAGTCCTTGGGATTTCAGTGCCGAGCTTTATTTTGGCCACCTTTCTCCAATATCTCATCGCCATGAAACTCGACCTTCTCCCTGTCGCTAGATGGGGCTCTTTTGAGCATTCCATTTTGCCTGCCATTGCTTTGGCCGCCCTTCCCATGGCATTTATTGCACGCCTTACACGGTCTAATATGGTCGAAATCATGCAACAAGACTATATTCAAACAGCAAAATCAAAAGGCTTAAATTCCTATCAAATTGTCATGCGTCATGCTCTTCGCAATGCCCTCCTTCCAGTTGTGACCTATTTAGGTCCTCTCACAACAGCAATTTTAACAGGAAGCTTTGCTGTGGAAAAAATCTTTGGAATTCCAGGACTGGGACAATGGTTTGTGATGAGTATCACAAATAGAGATTATACTGTGATCATGGGCACAACCGTCTTTTATAGCGCCATATTGATGCTTTCTGTTTTTTTGGTTGATGTCCTCTATTGTTTTATTGACCCGCGCATTCAGCTCTTAGAGAGAAAAATACGGATATAAACCTATCATGACAAAAAAAACAAAAACGCTGCTTGAATCCTTAACACGTCTTTTTAACAACAAAGAAAATCAGGAACTCCCCAGTTACAACTACTGGCAAGAAAGTTGGCAAAGATTAAAAAGCAATCGGATGGCAACGGTGGGACTATATGCCCTTTTTTTTCTCATCTTCTTCGCAATTGTAGGACCTTTTCTCACTCCCTATACTTATTATGAGACACACCTGCATTTGAAAAATCAGCCCCCTTCTTTACAATTTTGGTTCGGCACAGATGAATTGGGTCGAGATCTTTTTACTCGCGTATGGTGGGGCGCTCGCATCTCCCTGCTTGTGGGAATTTCCGCTTCTCTGATCGATCTAATTATTGGGGTTCTTTACGGCTCACTTGCAGCTTCCCTTGGAGGCAAAGTGGAAGAATTGATGATGCGAATCGCCGATATTCTCTATTCGATTCCTTATCTACTCGTAGTGATCCTCCTCATGGTGGTCATTGGCTCAGGGATCACAACAATCATCATCGCATTAACCATTACAGGATGGATTAGCATGGCCCGTATTGTCCGAGGACAAATTTTGCAACTCAAACAGCTCGATTTCATCAAAGCAGCAAAGGCAATGGGCGCTTCGAGATTTCGCATCCTTTCAAGACATCTTATTCCCAATGTAATCGGCCCCATCATCGTAACCCTCACCCTCACCATTCCAACCGCAATTTTCGCTGAAGCGTTCTTAAGTTTCCTTGGTCTTGGCGTACAAGCTCCCATTGCCAGCTGGGGAACAATGGCAAATGATGGATTACCAGCACTGCGCTATTATCCTTGGCGCCTCTTCTTTCCAGCGGGTTTCATCAGCTTGACCATGCTCAGCTTCAATCTTCTTGGAGATGGCCTTCGCGATGCATTTGATCCGAGGTTGAGAATATGACAAAACCTTCAGAACCCTTACTGGATGTTCGCGATCTTCATGTCACTTTCAAAATACAAAAACAGCTTTTAGAGGCCGTACGAGGAATTTCTTTTTCTGTCTATCCCCACGAAATTCTCGGAATTGTTGGAGAATCAGGATGCGGAAAAAGCGCTGCTGCAAAAGCCCTCGTAAAACTTCTGCCACCGCATTCAACGCTCATCTCAGGGGAAGTTTTTTTTCAAGGATCCAATCTTTTAAAATATACCGAATCGCAGATGCAGAAAGTCCGGGGTAAAGATATCGGAATGATTTTTCAAGATCCGATCACCTCGCTCAATCCAACTATGAAGATCGGAGACCAAATCATTGAAGGATATCTTCTCCATCACAAATCCACAAAGCATTCTGAAGCAAAAGACTATGCCTTGCGACTCTTAGAACTTGTCGGCATCCCCCATGCTTCTTTTCGTTTTGGAGAATATCCCCATACCCTAAGCGGTGGGATGCGACAAAGAGTAATGATCGCCATTGCACTAGCCGCAAAACCAAAACTCATTATTGCTGATGAACCAACAACCGCTCTCGACGTGACAATTCAAGCACAAATCCTCGATCTAATGCACAAGATCAAAGAAAAAACAGGAACTAGTTTTATCCTGATTACCCATGATATGAGCGTAGTAGCCGGTTATTGCGACCGAGTTCTTGTCATGTATTGTGGAAAAATTATTGAAAAAGCCTCTGTAGAGGACATTTTTTCCACGCCACGTCATCCCTATACTCAAGGACTTTTGCAATCGATTCCCCGTCTCGATATGCCAAAAGATTCCCCTCTCATTCCCATTGATGGATCTCCTCCCAATTTAACAGAAAAAATATCCGGATGTGCCTTTTGTCCTAGATGTAAGTACTCTATGCCCATCTGCGAAGAGCAAACCCCTCAATTACAAGAATTAAAAAAAGGACATGATGTTGCCTGCTGGAAAACAGCCCCTGATCAAGATCCAAAATCTGAAGAAGTACTTCTCACAAGACAGGAAGATTGTAAAATCGATTGACGATATTTCCCTGGAAATTTATCCCGGTGAAACGCTCGGTCTCGTTGGAGAAAGTGGTTGTGGAAAATCCACAGTTGCCAGGTGTTTGCTTGGACTTACTACCCCGACCGCTGGAAGTATTGAATATAAAGGAAAGTCCATAGTCGATTTCAAAGGAAAAGAGCTCAAAGCTTTTCGCCATGAAACAGGGATGATCTTCCAAGACCCCTATGCTTCCTTAAATCCAAGAATGACAGCAGGGGCCATCATTACAGAACCTCTAGAGATCCATAAAATTCTCAAAGGCCCTGAAAAGAAAAAGCGGCTTGAAGAATTACTCAAACTTGTCGGGTTGCAAAAAGAAAATGCTTCTCGATTTCCCCATGAATTTAGCGGAGGACAAAAACAGAGAATTGGAATTGCAAGAGCCCTTGCTACGAATCC
>JAAKFC010000002.1 GCA_011065225.1 Chlamydiota bacterium | reverse complement strand
CGCGCGGGGGACGAGTTTGATTCCAGTGCCATGAAGGGAGGTATAGGTGATTTTGAGCTGATCGCCTACTTTTTTATCTTCTTTTGGGTCGAGCTGCAACTTTTTGATCGCATCCAAATACTCGAAGTCGAATTCGGGATCGAGGATTTCAATGAGGGGTGATTTTTCAGGAGAGAGGCTGATTTGATCGAAGCTTGTGATCTTTTGAACCTCAGCAACGATTCCCTTGTCGTGAGGGGCTACTACTTGCCCCCCATCGCTCCAGTAGACTTTATAGCCGTTATACTCTTTGGTATTGTGGGAAGCGGTGATCATGATCCCAGCGCTGCACTCTTTTTGCCGCACACCGAATGAGACGTAAGGGGTGGGACGGAGCTCGAAGGTGAGATAGACTCCAATACCGTTGCCAGCGAGTACTCGTGCGGCCTCCATTGCAAATTCTTGAGAGTGGTTGCGCGAGTCATATCCAATGAAAACGTAGTGGCGGTCCCGCTTGGGTTCTTGCTGTAGGAGATAGTTGGCAAGTCCTTGTGTGGCCATTTGGATGGTGTAGATATTGAGCCGGTTTGTTCCGACGCCCATAAGACCCCGCATGCCTCCCGTCCCAAAAGACAAAGTAGAATAAAAAGCATCCGCGAGCTTTTCGGGATTCTCACCCATGAGGGTTTGGATTTCTGTTTTGCTTGCCTGGTCGATAGGGCCGTTTAACCACTCGGAAATGCGATCTTCAATTTCTTTGGGGATCACATTTCCTCGAGATTTTTTTTGATTTCGCTTAAGGGAATGATCGGAGCATGTTCGTGATTGATCCCTTCGCATCGCTTAGCACATTTTTCCCATGCCTCTTTTGACTCGACGTTTTCGGGCCAGAAGGGGAAGGTGCGGCACTGTTTTGGACGGGCTTTGTAGACAAGACACTTTCTATCGCGAAGAAAGATGCAATCGTACGTGCGGGGAAATTCCTTTAGAGAAAGTTCACCATCCACTTCACGGGTATAGTGCTGAATAAATTCGGGGACGGAAATGTTTAAAGTTTCGGCCATCCCTTCGATCTCTTCCTGCGAGATCCAGACATAGCCCGGCTGTCCCGTGCAACACTCGCCGCATTCTGTGCAGGCGAAACGAAGGCCTTTTTTATACCAAGGTTTGGTCATGTCTCAAAAGTGTGTGATTCTGATTTTTTCCACTCTCCCTCATAGCGATAGACGTCGAGTTTGATTGTATTATCACCGAAATCAAAAAGATGACAAGCCCCATTTTTGATGTGAGGCGTAGAGCCGCTATCAGAAATGATGGGAAGATCGCTTCCGCGCAAATCTGCTACTGTTTGCCTATGTGTATGCCCATGCAAGTAGAGCTGCACATTGGGATGTTTTTGAAGCAAGTTTTTGAGAAGGCTTCCGCGCACAAGATGCTTTTTGGGTGCGTCATTATAGAAAAAAGGGAAATGGTTTAGGAGGATCACTTTTTCATACTTGGGGATTTCCTTCAGCGCTTTTGTGAGATTTTCTTCTACCTCTGGAGTGAAATGTCCTTGTGAAGAGATAAGGGATGTCGCTACAGTGGTATCGATTCCCATGAGCCAAAGTCCCTCTTTGAGACGAGTATAGGTTACTTTATGTTGTTTTAAGTTGAAGGGGCAATCTTTGTCGTAGTGCGTATCAAAAAAACGGTAGAAGTGTTTTTTTCGATCACTTCTTTTCGTGTAATGATCGTGATTGCCTGGGATAGTAAAAACGGATAGGCCCTCTTTTTTCAAAAGATCGATATAGCGCTTTGCCATTTTAAATTCTTTTTTGCGAGAGGTGACCGAAAGATCTCCTGTAATGATCACATGGGTGATTCCTTGCTCTTTAAAAAAATTGATCAAGTCGATGAGTCGATTGTAAAGAAATTCTTTTTTTCGATGAAAAAAATAGTTGAAATTGCCGAGCCATCTCTTAGAGAGAAACTGCATCGGGCCAAAAGAGGCAGAGCCAAAATGAAGATCGGAGATATGTGCAATGCGCATAGGAATCGATTTTACCACAATTTGGATAGAAGAATCTATTCAAATAAATTTTACTTTAGGGGCATTTCCCGCTTAGCTCCCTTAGACACAAGAAAGTCTGCAAGGGCTTTATTTTCTTGCATTACAGCAACTTGAAAAGGGGTCAATCCATTTTGATCTTTGGCATCCACTTCAGCACCCGCATCTACTAGGAGTTTAACAATATCCTCTAAACCTGCCTTTACTGCCAATTGCAGCGATCGATAGCCGTTTGGAGTCTCATCATTTGGATTACTTCCACTTCGGAGTAAAGCCTTGACTATAGCAGGCCCTCTATCTCCCTTTATGCAGATTCGATAAAAATTTGCTTTAAGTAATTCACTAAGTTTGGGATCGCGTGCTCCAAGTTTCTTCATAAGGTCTATCAAAGGCATATAATCACCTCTATCAGCACTCTTGAGGGTTTGAATATAATCTTTGCGTATCCTACTTTCTTGGTTCAAGTGGTTTGGCCATATGGGATAAGGGCATCTCCATGAAAGAAGAAAGCGATCGGCAATCAAACGTGAAAAGCGACCATTTCCATTCTCAAAGGGATGTATAAAGACTAACCGATGATGAATTCTGGCTGCCATTTCCACAAAAGTGTGTTCGTTGGGATATTGCAACCAAGAAAGCACTTCAAAGCAAAGCTCTGCTAATTGTGAAGGAATCAAATTTGGTTTGATACCTATCGAGGTAATCGACCTTCTATAGGAACCTGCCCATTCCCAAACATCTCCAAACATTGCTCGATGAATAGTTTTTAGCTCTCCAACTTGAAACCAATTTTTGGGATCATCAACAGGAGCTCGAAGATATTTTCTCTGTGCATTCATGATATTTTCAGCTTCTACCCTGTTGAGGTCATTTAAATTATGAACCCAGACTGGAATGAGGCCGCTACAATCAGATATGGGTGTGGCTCCTTCAGGAAATTCAAAACTTTCTACCATGAGACTATCCCACTATTTGAAAAACATGCTTTTTGAGTCTTTTTATCCATCTTTCCGCTTCACTTCTTGGCCTACTTTACCAAGTATGTCCTGCGAAGTGAATCAAAAATCTGCAAAAAAATCCTTTGAAAAATCAAATTCTTCAAATAGTGGGATAGTCTCATAGGTTCTCTATTCGTCCCATAATTTAGCATTCGGTCCCTGTAAGAGATGTTCTTCTTCCCGTTTCAACAGTTCTTCAATAAATCGAGAATCTGGTTGTTGATCTTCCAAGTTCATTGTCCCTTTAAGATAGCGTACTTGCTTTTCAGCAATTTTTCTTGCTTGCTTACGTCGAATTGCATCAATTGAGTCTTTCAATAGGGGAGCAATCACGAGATCACATGAAATTGCACCAAGGATTTTGTGCAAGGTCGATAGGTTCATATCCCTTTTGCCTTGTTCTATACGGGAAACAGTAGATTGGGGAACCCCTGCACGTTTCGCTAACGCCTTCTGTGACATTCCCAATTGTGTGCGAATTGATTTAATAAGCGCTCCAATTGAGAGGCCTCTTACAGCTGTTCTCATCTTCTGAGAGGCTTGCATAACTTCTTCAATAAGGAGCTTTTCTGAAGGAGAATAGGGTTTCATAATTTCACCTTAGCCTTATGATAGCATTTGTGCTATAGAAATCAATAGATTTTATGCCGAGTAGACATAAAAATATAAAAATTATATAGCATGCATGCTATAAATCAGAAAATGAAGATCGGATAGGGGAAGAGCATAAGGGCTATTTTTCTACTTTCTTCCCTTAGGTCTACGCTTCTGCAGCTTAGAGGTTAAAATTTTTCTTTTAGTTTTACTTTGGACTTCGAGGGTTTTCTGCCAGCGCTCATTCTCGGTGTGGGCATGAGCAGGAGGCGACTCGCGGTGCGCCACATCTCCAGGAGTGGTGCGCTTGGAATGTTTGGTCTCTTTTTTCTTTTTCTTGATGGCCATCTTTCTTTTGACCGAATCCATCAGAGGCTTTTCCATCTTCTGGCGTTTAGCAGGATATTTTTTTAGAGCATCTCTGGGAGTGAGGGTATCTGTACGTGGTAAATCTTCTATTTCCAACAGCTTTTTTTGCCCTTTTTTGATCTCTTTTTCTAAGGCTTTGCGCTTTTTATTAGGCATAGGGCGGCGGTTTCGGTTCATCAGATTCTCCTACCGCCCACCATAATTTCGTCGGAATTTGATTTCAACTCTCATCTTCTCCAATGAGACATTCTGAGAGAAGCACGACGCCAGCTGCTGAAGAGGCGAAGAGAAGTCCGCTTTTCACAATTTTGAGGGGATCACGCACCCCAGCTTTGAATAGGTCTTCGACTTGACCTGTCAAAACGTTAAAGCCCATCTGCTCTTTTTGGTTTTTGACTTCTTCAAGATAGACCGAGCCGTCATAACCGCTTCCTGCGACGAGTTGTTTGAAGGGAGCTACGCAAGCATCGAGAACGATTTGCATACCTACTTTCTCTTCTTCCTCGAGCTTCAGCTCTTTTTCTACTGCTTTGCTAGCGCGTATAAGAGCTATCCCACCTCCTACAACAATCCCTTCTTCGATTGCAGCACGAGTGGAATTGAGGCTATCTTCAAACGTCTGTTTCTTTGCTTTTAGAGCTGGCTCTGTTAAGGCTCCCACACGGATGACGGCGACACCTCCAGAGAGTTTGGCTTTGCGCTCTTCGAGCTTTTCTTTGTCATAGGAGTTTGTCGTATGCTCCATCTCGCCCTCGATTTGTTTCACTCTCTCTTGGATTGCTTTTACTTCACCTTCGCCACCTACGATTGTCGTGTGATCTTTGGTGATGATAATCTTCTCGGCTCCCCCTAAGACTGAAGAGTCGGCATCTTTGAGAGTCGTGCCCCTCTCTTCTGAGATGAGTGTTGCTCCTGTCAAAATTGCAATATCTTCCAATAGAGCTTTGCGACGATCCCCAAAGCCTGGGGCTTTGACTGCGCATACCTTTAACGTTCCACGCAAACGGTTGACGACAAGAGTGGAAAGGGCATCACCTTCGATATCATCGGCGATGATCAAAAGTTCTTGTGCGCCAGTAGCTGATGTTTGCAATAGGGGAAGGATTTCTTGGACTGAAGAAATTTTCTTGTCGGTGACAAGGATGCGGGGTTTGGTCATCTCGCATGTCATATTTTCGGGATTTGTGCAGAAATAAGCGCTCGCATAGCCCCGATCAAATTCGAGTCCTTCCACCATCTCAATGGTAGTTTCGGTCCCTTTTGCTTCTTCGATGGAAATCACGCCGGATTTTCCTACTTGCCGAAATGCTTCGGCAATCATCTTGCCCACTTCTTCTTGCCCTGAGGCAGAAGCAGTGGCAATTTCCTCGATTTCCGAGTCTTTCTTCACAACGGACGCACTTTTTTCGAGCTGTCTTACGATCGCGTCGACAGTTTTTTCCATTCCCCGTTTGATGAGGATTGGACTGGCGCCAGCAGCAATGTTTTTGACCCCATGTTCCACCAAAGAGCCAAGAAGGAGAATGCTTGTTGTCGTTCCATCGCCGCACTTTTCTTTCATTTTGTTGGCTACTTCTTTCCCGATCGAGACGCCCATATTGGCATATTGGTCCTTGAGCTCGACATCTTTTGCAATATGATTGCCATCATTGGTGATTTTAGGTGCTCCCCAGCTGGCATCAAGACCCACATGGCGCCCTTTTGGCCCCAAAGTGACTCCGACCACATCGGTCAGTTTTTTAATCCCTTTGCGCAAATATTCGCGCGCTTCTTCTTCAAAAATTAGTTCTTTGGCTTGATTAGACATCTTTTTTCTTCTCCTTCATAATTTCATGTATTCCAATCAGAGTGAGCTGTGGTTCGATCAAATCGATGAGATCGCTTAAATCTTCAATATTGATCTCTTTGAGCAACCCACCCGTTGCAATGATTTTCACATTGCTTGGGTTTTGCGAAGTACTTCGCATTTCAAATGTAATTCTCTCTATTGCCCCCAAAAGTCCCCAATAGAGCCCGCTTTGAATGTGAGTTTCTGTGGTTTTGGCAATGGGTACCGGGGGTTTGATTGTTTTGACCTCGGGTAGCTTGCTAGTATACTGCGCTAAAGCTTTTGCCCCAATATCCATTCCAGGATAAATGGCACCCCCCAAATATCTTCCATCACAGCCTGCATAATCAAAAGTTACGGCAGTTCCTAAGTCGACCACAATGCAATCATTTTGAGGAAAATGGAACAAAGCGCCGTAGACATTGGCAATTCTGTCATGCCCCACCGATTCAGGCTCATCCACATCCAAGACGACTTTCCCCGTAGAAAAATCGAGCACATTATAGGAAAATCCTTGCGATGCCAAAACTTCACGCACCATAGGTTCTATCTCAGTATTCACAGAAGAGATGAGCACATCATTGGCTCGCTTGCCTTCGAGTGCTTTTTCTAAATGTTCTTTTTCGGGGCGAATGACAAAACTTTCTATCACTTGATCCCCATCAAAAAATGCGCCCTTCACGCGGAAGTTGCCAATATCGAGTACAAGATCCATCGGGAAGATTATACGTCCTCGTCAGAAATGAAGCAATCATACATCTTTTTTTTTGATACGCCGCGCAGTTGGGCGCTCAGTTTGATAGCCTCTTGCTTAGTCAAGTCATATTCTTTTTGGAGCTGAGAAACGTGCTCTTTTGGGGGCATGGTCACTTCCCATTTTTTGTGACCTTCAATCACAAGAACCACTTCACCTCGAATTTCGGATGCTAAAAATCTTTTCGCTTTGCCACGCATTATTTCCTCATACACTTTTGTCATCTCGCGTACGACTGCCACCTCTTGCTCTGGCCCCCATTTTGCAATTTCCTCCAGCGTCTTATGAATGCGCCGTGGACTTTCAAAACAGACTGTGACTCCTGGATAGAAAAAAGCATCGAGCAATACTTTTTTTCGCTCGCCGGCTTTTTTTGGCAAAAAACCTACAAACTGAAAGCGCTCGAAAACAAAACCTGCTAATGTGAGCGCGAGGATCGGAGCCGAAGGTCCAGGAAGACTTGTCACTTTCAAATCTTCTCTTTGGCATCTTTCGACCAACTTTTGCCCCGGGTCATTGATTCCAGGTGTGCCAGCATCTGAGATCAGAGCGATTTTCTTGCCAGCCTGCAGATCCCGCACTATCGCATCCTCAAGTTTTTTTTCACTAAACTTATGGAAGCTCTTCATAGGTGTCTCGATCCCATATTTTTTGAGCAAGATTCCACTCTGGCGCGTGTCTTCGCACAAAATTAGATCGACATTTTTCAATGTCTCCAAAGCTCTAAGGGTAATATCTGCGAGATTGCCAATAGGAGTTGCAACAAGATAAAGCATAAAAAAATAGGTGGCACCCAGATTCGAACTGGGGAATGGGAGCTTTGCAGGCTCCTGCCTTACCACTTGGCCATGCCACCAATAGGAGTAAGTAGGTGGATTATGCGGAAATTTTTCGAACTCGTCAAGCATACAGGGGAACTGTTTGGCAAGTTTGGTAAAATATGTCATGATCACAAGTTTATGTGGAATTTGAACGAAATCGCTAAAATAATCGCTTGTCAATGTGCAGGGGATCATTCGATCCAATATTTTGCCATCGACAGTCGTCTCATCCAACCTGGGGGGCTTTTCTTTGCCCTTCCCGGTGAAAAAGTAGATGGGCATCAGTTTTTGGGAGAAGTTGCTCAAAAAAATGCCATAGCAGCTGTAGTGCGAAAGGATTATTCGGGACCGGATTTTGGGCTTAGTCTTTTGCGAGTTGATGATGTGCAATCGAGTTTGCACACGCTGGCAAAAACTGCTTTTGCCTCTCGCAGGGAAAAAGTCATTGCCATTACCGGTTCTATGGGGAAAACTACGACAAAGGAATTTCTCTCTACACTTCTAAAGGCAAAATATCGAGTGGCCAAGACGCCAGGGAATTACAATACTCAGCTTACGGTCCCATTGACATTGCTCAATTTGGAAGAGGAATATGATGTGCTCATTCTCGAGATGGGAATGAGAAAATCGGGAGAAATTTCTCGTTTAGTGCAGATTGCCCCTCCGGATGTTGCAATGGTCACGCGCATTGCACCGGCTGGGATAGAAGATTTTCGAGGAGGACTTGACGCGATTGCAAAAGCCAAAGCAGAAATTTTTTCTCATACAAGAACGCAGCTTGGAATTGTGAGTGCACAAGCAGCTTACTTCAACACGGTGTTGTATGGAGGAAGGGCTTCCAAGTGGATCTATGGGTGGAAAAACGATCTTACCGATGTGCGGGAAGCCGATTTTGTGATGGAAGAAAAGGTTGAAGGAATTGTAATCAACGATAGTCCTCCCATTTCTCTTAGCTTTGAGGGGGATCATCTCAAGGAAAACTTTTTGGCAGCGGCTTCCTGCGCACGTGCGCTTGGCCTTTCTTGGAAGGAAATTCAGGATCAAGCGAAAAAGTGTAAACCCTACAAACTCCGCTTCCAGAGAATCGAAAGAGGCGGTATCACTTTTATACAGGATTGCTATAATGCCAATCCCGATTCCATGGTGGCTGCTCTCAAAAATTTACCAAAACCCGCAAAGCAGGGGAAGGTCATTGGGATTTTGGGAACGATGCCTGATTTGGGAAAAGCATCTAGCCATTATCACAAAGAAGTAGGAAGTTTTGCCGCGAAGTCATTGGATCATCTTTTGTGTATTGGCGAGGAATCAAAAGAGATGGCGATGCATTTTGGGAAAACTGCAGAGCATTTTTCCGAAAAAGGTGCGGTAAAGGAAAAACTCTTTGCCCTTGCAAAGCCTGGCGATGTGGTGCTCATTAAGGGAGCGAACAGCCTCAAACTTTGGGAGATTTTGGAAGGATAACATGCTGCTATTTTTTATTCGGTTTTTGCAATCGCACTTTGGGGTGCATGTTCCCGCAGCCTTTTCCTATTCATCCACTCGGATGCTCTTTGCAGCTATCACGACCCTTTTGATCACGATTTTTGTCGGTCCCCATTTCATCCGCCGCCTCTATGAACTCAAGACTGGGCAATCAATTCGTGTTGATGATTGTCCTCTTCTTATCGAGCTGCATAAGAAAAAGAAAAACACGCCAACAATGGGTGGAATTTTGATCCTCTTTTCAATGCTCAGTGCTCTTCTTTTGTGGATGGATTTGACAAGCATTTATTCTCTCATTTTCTTCGTCATTACAATTTTTCTTGGGATTTTAGGAGGTACTGATGACTATCTCAAAATGAAGCATAAAAATTCAAAAGGACTGCGGGCAAAAAAGAAATTTGGATTGCAAGTGCTCCTTGCTGCGGCAATTGGGATCTATTTGATTTGGTTTCCAGGTGCTTTGGAAAAAGGGCGTTTTTTTCAACCTCCAGTGGCCAAAATGCAAATGCATTCCATCGAAAACAAAAAAGTTCATATGACTTCTCAAACTCTCACAGCAAAAGAATATATGGGCTCCTACTTTCTTCCGTTTAAGAAGGGAGCGTTTTTTACTCTGAGTGGCGGGGCCTTAATTTTAGGGCTTCTTTTTACCATCTTTGTCATTACAGGTGCTTCCAATGCGGTTAATCTCACTGATGGACTCGATGGCCTTGCTGCGGGAACGCTCGTCATGTCTGCAGGAGTATTGGCTCTATTTGCTTTTTTCTCGAATAACCTCGAGATGTCCCGCTACTTGAACATTCTCTATGTGGAGGGAAGTGGAGAGATTGCTGTCTATTTGTCAGCAATGATTGGGGCATGTCTTGGATTTTTGTGGTACAATGGGTATCCTGCACAAGTTTTTATGGGCGATACGGGATCTCTTGCTTTGGGAGGTATTTTGGGAATCGCGGCGGTGATGCTGCGCAGGGAATTTTTGCTTGCACTATGCGGGGGAATTTTTGTGATTGAAGCTCTATCGGTGATCTTGCAAGTCCTGAGTTATCGCTATCGAAACAAGAAACGTGTTTTTTTGTGCAGCCCATTGCATCATCATTTTGAATTTAAAGGGTGGCCAGAGATGAAGGTAGTGATGCGGTTTTGGATCATCGCCCTCATCCTCGCCATGGTGGCAGTCATATCGCTAAAAATACAGTAAAAGCTCTTGTAATTGGACTTGGTATTAGCGGAACTTCTGCCTCGGCATTCCTCGAGAAAAAGGGCTATGAGGTGGTGGGTTTTGATGATAAGCTTGCTCCGAAAAAAATTGCCGATCTCTCAGATTTTTCCCTCGTCGTTGTATCTCCGGGTGTTCCAATGGATCATCCCTTATGTGAACGGGCAAGGATGGCAGGAGTTCCTATCAAAGGAGAGGCACAAATTGCTCTGGAAAATCTTTCGCAGCCTTGTATCGGAGTAACGGGAACCAATGGAAAAACTACCGTGGTCAAAATGCTCGAACATTGTTTGAATGCTTGCGGGAGGCGCGCGCGCGCTGTGGGCAATGTGGGAACGCCGCTGACAAGCTCTGTAGGGGGAGAGGAGATTCTCATTGTTGAGCTCAGTTCTTATCAGTTGGAAACGCTAACAGCCAAAGTATTGGATGTAGGGGTGATTCTCAATATTGCCGAAGATCATCTCGATCGCTATCATTCGCTTAGTGAATATGCAAAGACAAAAGCCCATATTCAAAATTGCATCAAAGAGGATGGAGAGCTTTTTGTGCATTGCAATATCGAGAAAAACCTCTTTACCCGCCGCTTCCAAGCCTATGATGGCGACAATATGCAAGCAGTGCATTTGGTTTGTAATTTCTTGGGGGTGGATGAGAAAGCATTTTTTCAGGCGAGCTCCTCTTTTTCTAAACCCGCTCATCGGTTAGAATTTGTCGCCGAGATTGGAGGAGTGCGGTATTATAACGACAGCAAGGCAACGAATGTTGCAGCAGTTGTTTATGCTTTAGGGACTTTGCAAAAAAAAGTGCTCTTACTTTTGGGAGGACAAGACAAAGGACTTTCCTTTGCTCCTCTTGAAAAGCATGGAGATCAGATAGCACTGATCATCGCCTTTGGAGAGGCTCGCGAAAAAATCGCAAATGCTTTACAAGGCTATCAAGTCCACCAAGTGGAAACCATGCAAGATGCAGCTAGAGTTGCTATGGAACTTGCAAAAGGTGGCGACACGGTCCTTTTCTCTCCGGGATGCGCGAGTTTCGATGCCTTTCAAAATTTTGAAGAGAGGGGAGAAGAATTCAAACGGTTTGTTCGAAGGAGAACGTAAATGACGCGCAAAGATACGATTCTAATCGCTGTATTTGTTAATTCGGCCCTCTTAATTGCCCTCTTTGTCACTGCAATCAATCGGGGTGAGAAAAACTTTTTAGAAACCTCTTCGAAAGACATTGCAGAGGTAGAGCCGATTGCCCTTCCCGAGCAGCAAAAAAAGGAAGAAACGAAAGTTGCACATGCCGATGAAATCGACCAAGTTTTGAAAGAATTTTCCGCAAAAGAAGACAAGACGCCCAAAGCAATTGATTTTGCAAAAGAATTAGAAGCCATCACAAAAGCTGCTACTCCAATAGAGAAAATAGAGATGGTGACTGCTGCAAAAGAAGGGAAAGAAGTGGCAGTAAAAAAAGGAGATGTCCTCGAAAAAATTGCCCGGGTGCATCAGGTCTCAGTTGAGGAAATCATCGCAGCCAATCACCTCACCAGTA
This sequence comes from Chlamydiota bacterium, assembly GCA_011065225.1. Taxonomy (GTDB): domain Bacteria; phylum Chlamydiota; class Chlamydiia; order Chlamydiales; family Rhabdochlamydiaceae; genus Sacchariniichlamydia. Next base: position 15,366 of record JAAKFC010000002.1, on the reverse strand, counting down.
CCATGCTGCAAGTTGGACAAGTTCTAAAAATCCCTGCAAAGGGCGGCTTTGTACCTGCGAGCAAAACAACAAAATATTACACCGTCAAGCAAGGGGATAATCCCTGGACGATTGCGGTAAAAAATCAGATAAAAGTGGATGAACTTCTCAAACTCAATGATCTCAACGAAGAAAAAGCTCGTCGTCTTCGCGTAGGTGATAAACTTCGCATCCAATGAGTAAATATAGTCTGAGTCTTGCCTCTGCTATTCTTCTTCTTTTTGCCATGGGAATTCTCATGGTCTTCAATACGACAGCTGCAGAAGTTCTCGATCGCTCTTTAGATCGAAGTACCCATCATGTCTTTTTCAAACAAATGGTCTATGCAGGGATTGCACTTACTTGTGCTTTAGGTGTTTTTTTTCTCGGATATGAAAATATTTTGCGCCTTTCCGGAGTTTTTCTGCTCATGGGAACAGTGATGCTTGTGCTCGCATTTGTGCCTGGAATCGGACAGCAAATCAACGGTGCGCATCGCTGGATCAATATTTTTGGTAATTCTCTTCAACCTTCGGAATTTGTGAAATATCTTCTTCCGCTTTACACCATTCACGTCATTCTTCGTTACAAAAGTGGGATGAATTTCATAGCCTTTGTGCGCCTTGTCACGACACTCGTCATCCCCATAGGCCTTATATTGATCGAACCGGATAATGGGACCGTAGCAATTATTTTAGCCACACTCCTTATTCTCTTCATCTTGATGCGGATTAAGTGGATCTACTGGGCCATTCCGCTTAGCATTTGTGTGGTTCTTGGGGTTGTGGCCGCCTCGCAAATGAGCCATGTCCCGGATCGGATCCGCGTCTATTTGAACCCTGAGCTTGATTTGCAAGGGAAAGGCCACCAGCCCCATCAAGCCCGCATTGCTGCCGGTTCGGGAGGACTATTTGGAAAAGGAGTGGGCCAAAGCTTGCAGAAGATGGATTATCTGCCTGAGGCACGCAGCGACTACATTGCAGCAATTTTTGCTGAGGAATTTGGTTTCATTGGAGTGCTCGGACTCATCATGCTCTATATGACGATCGGCGGGATCGGCTTTACGATTGCTGCAAAATCCACCAAACAAGAGGGTTTCTATTTAGTCGCAATTCTGACATTCTTGATTTGCTTCCAAGCATTTTTAAATTTAGGAGTCGTATCGGGCCTTTTGCCGAGTAAGGGAACCAATCTCCCTTTTTTTAGTCATGGGGGATCTTCTTTACTCGTCAACTTTATTGCCATGGGACTCATTTTGAGTGTGGCCCGAGAGCAAAAAAAAACAAGTCATGGGTAGTAAAAAAATCTTATTTGCAGTTGGAGGAACGGGAGGCCATCTCTTTCCTGCTCAGGCCCTCGCCAGGCAATTGAAAGAATACCACCATGAAATTCTCTTTGCAGGGGGGCGTCTTGGGTCCAATCCATTTTTCAACAAACTCCAGTTCCCATTCCAGGAAATTACAAGTGCAAGCCCCTTTCGGTCCAATCCCTTTCGGGCAAGTGTGCAACTTCTCTTTGGCATGCGCCAAAGCTTTAACCTTTTTAAAGAATTTCCCCCCGATTGCATCATTGGGTTTGGGAGTTTTTATAGTTTCCCCATTCTCGCTGCGGCGCGGCTGCGAAAAATCCCCTATATTTTAGTGGAATCCAATGCCCATCCTGGTAAAGTCAATCGCCTTTTTTCTGCAGGAGCCAAGCTTTCTTCTGTACAATTTGAAGAAGCTTCATCTGGATTAAAAGGACAGGTGCTTCTTGCAAAAATGCCTTTCTGGTCTGAAGTGACTCCTTCAGCTTATTTAGACAAAGAAGAGGCAAAAAAATATTTTCAACTCGATCCTTTTCGCTTTACCCTTCTCATTTTTGGTGGATCGCAAGGGGCTGCTGTTCTCAACAAAGCCGGAGCTCTTTTGGAAAAAGATTTGCAAGTTCTTCACTTTTGTGGGAAAAGCCACGATCCATCTGAGCTCGATGCGCAATATAAAAAACAGGGTATTCTCGCCTCAGTAAAGACTTTTGAAGAGAAGATGCATGTAGCCTGGCGAGCAGCCGATCTTGCCCTTTGTCGCTCGGGGGCAGGAACACTGAATGAACTCATCGAATTTGGTGTGCCTGCCATCCTCGTCCCTTGGCCAGGATCATCTGAAAATCATCAATACAAAAATGCAAAAGCACTCGAAAGCAGAGGGGTGGCGCTCCTTTTAGAGCAAAGTGCAATCGACACACTTCCCAAAGTTTTAGAAAGCGCTAGAGAAAAACTTTCCACCATGAGATCGTGCTTGGAAAAAGTAAAGCAGTCACGAGCAATAGAGCTTCATGAGCTCATTCATCATCAATTAGAAGGGAAATAATGCAAAAGCACTATCATTTCATCGGTATTGGGGGAATTGGAATGAGCGCACTTGCTCGTATTCTCCTGGAGAGAGGGGAAGTCGTAACCGGAAGCGATATCTTCGAATCACCCACAATAGAAAATTTGCGCGTGGGGGGAGCTCAAATAACTATTGGGCACAACCCCAAAAAAATGAAAAAGCCGCATGCCGTGATTTATTCCTCAGATATTCCAGAGGACAATTCCGAATACATTTTTGCCAAGAAAGAAGGGATTTCTCTATTGCATCGTTCCAATCTTTTGGCGCAACTCTTGGAAGGGTATGCACCTGTTCTTGTGACGGGAACACATGGCAAGACAACCACAGTTGCGCTCCTTGCACATATCTTGCTCGAAGCTGGAATGGATCCTTCGTATGCCATTGGCGGATACCTCAGCGGCCCCAATTCGAATGGTCGTCATGGGAAAGGAATGTACTTTGCTGTAGAAGCGGATGAAAGTGATGGGAGTTTCTTAAACTACCCCAGTTTTAGCGCCATCATCACCAATCTTGAACATGACCACATGGATTTTTGGAAAACCGAAGAAGCTCTACTCAAAGCCTTTCGGCAATTTGCCAGCCAAGTGGGTTCGAAGAAACATTTTTTCTGGTGCTATGATGATATGCTCCTCCGCTCCCTCAAGCTTCCTGGCATAAGCTATGGCTTTGGCGAGCATGCTGATCTCGTCATCGAAAATTTCCAACAGATTAAATGGAAAATGACCTTCGATCTTTCCTTTCAAGGAAAGCACTACCGCAATCTCGAGATTCCTCTCATTGGAGGGCACAATGTCCTCAACGCATCAGCCGTTTTTGGATTGGGACTTAAGCTCGATATCAGTGAAAAGACATTGCGAAAAGGATTCAGAATCTTTCAGGGAGTAGGCCGTCGAGTCGAAAAAAAAGGGAAAGCCGCAGAAATTGAGATCTACGATGATTATGCTCATCATCCGACAGAAATCTTTGCCACATTGCGAGCTCTCAAACATGCATTAATAGGCAAGCGACTTGTTGTTGCTTTTCAACCCCATCGCTATAGCCGCACAAAATATTGCCTCGATGACTTTGCCGATGCTTTTGAGTATGCCGATCAGGTCATTTTGACCGATATTTTTGCCGCACGCGAGCCCCCTCTTCCCGAGGTGACCCCAAAAAAGGTCGTGGAGAGGATTCAGGCAGGTGGGTATAATGCCATCCGTTTTGTAGAAAGAGAGAAGTTGGTCGAGTATCTCGCAAGCCATTTAAAGCCAGGAGATGTCTTGATCACGATGGGTGCTGGTGACATTACGACAGTGGGCCCTGCAGTTCTCGAGAAATTAGGTAAATGAAGAAAAAATTCACCCTCTCTAGAGCTCTTATTTGGATTTTTTGCTTGGCAATCTTCGTCAATGCCAGCTTTTTCCTTTGCATCAAAGGGTATCAATATTGGAAATGCACCTGCACAGTAGATTACAAAGTCCCCATCAAAGCTATCATCCAAACCGGTCCCCAAAAAGAAGCACTTAAAACCGCCTACTTAGCAGAACTTTTGGGTCTTTCCGTTGATCAGCCTATTCTAAGCGCAGATTTCGATCTCAAAGGGGCCCAGGCGAGCCTCCTTACTTCACCAGTCATTAAAGAAGCTGAGGTAAAATTCAAAGAGCCCGGCATTCTCTATATCAATTACACAATCCGTCAACCCATTTGCTTTTTGCATGATTTTGAGAACATTGCTCTCGATGCAAAAGCCGTCCCTTTTCCAATCACCCCTTTTTTTAGTCCCAAAAGACTTCCAGAAATCTATCTTGGGATGAAAGAAAACCTCATATGGAAGCAGCCCATTACCGGAGAGAAGATTGAGCTCGCCTTTGATCTACTCAAAATCCTCGAAGGTCCCATTGTCTGTGATCTTTTCAATGTCAAACGAATCGATGTTTCCCATGCATTTGAAAAAAGTTGCGGGCGTCGAGAAATCGTCCTCTTGACAGGAGATGAACTACTCGTCACCCAAAAAGAAAAAGATATTCGCTTTGTCTTTCCCCGGATACTGCGTCTTTCGACCAAAAATTATTCACAAGAACTGAGCAATTATTTAAAATTGCGCGAGCAATTGCTTGAGAAAGAACAGATGCAACTTGATTTCCCAGAAGGGGAGGAAAGACGAGTGATTTACCCACAAAAAGTGATTGATTTCCGTATCCCACAACTCGCGTTTATAGAGGAAGGAACATAAAGTATGGCCTATATACAAATCCAATGGACTTCAGGTAAAATTGATGAAGCAAAAAAGATTTCAAAAGAGCTGGTGAAGAGAAAATGGGTGGCTTGTGCCAACATCCTGCCCCATGTCGATTCCTTTTATCTTTGGGATGGGAAGGTGCAAGAAGATAAGGAGGTGAAAGTTTTTTTCAAGACCAAAGAGGAATACTTTCCCCGCGTTCGTGATTACATCATCGAGCACGCCTCCTATGAAATCCCCGAAGTTTCCCAGATCCTCATTACTGATGCCAATCCTGATTACGTCAGATGGCTTTTTGAGGAGCTTGCGGAAGATGAATAAATCTTAGAGGGTAAATGGTATTGTTCCCCATAAGACGATGGTATCTTTTACTTTGCAATAGTTTTTCAGAAGGTTAATCTGACTTTCTGAAGGAACATTTATATCATCTACAATGTCTTGAATATCTTTTGGGATTTCATTTTCAGGGAAATTTTTAATTGATTTTTTAAGAAATGAAACAAAGATTTTAACATCTAAGCGCATAGCGCCATTTTCGTGAGGGGTAGGGAGATCTTTTAGAGTAAATGGACATTCCGTTCTCTGCGCTACCGCGTCCCATATAAAGTTATTATTTAAAATGAATTTATTAAATACCCTGCAAACTTCAGTAAGACTGTTCAAATCTTTGGGATCTAAGTGCTGAAAAATTTCTTGAAAGATGTCGTTAGGTAATAAGTTTAAATTGATCGACATGAAAATCATTATAATAAAAAAATGATGCCTTTTCAACTCTGAAGTGCGACAAACGCAGACTTGTAGATACTGCAGGAATATCTACTGCGGAAAAAGCCTCAAGATCTGAACCGTTTTCCTGCTCGAGAATTGTCAGATTATTTCTGTACGGGCCCTAAGGCTCCTTTACAATCTGTTTACTAGAGAAGAATAAAGCTCCACATGTCTTTTGCCAAAATTCTCTAAAGAAAAGTCTGCTGCGCGTTTCAGCCCTTTTTCCATAAGTGTTTTTGTTTTCTCTGGTGAAGAAACAACTTCTACCACAGCGCTTGCAATGGCATCAGAGTTGTTTGGGTCAATGAGAATAGCTGCATCTTGGACGACCTCGCACATAGCAGAACCATTCGTAGTGACAATGGGAGTTCCCGAGGCCATAGCCTCGAGCAAAGGGAGCCCAAATCCTTCATAGAAGGAAGGCCAAAGTAAAAGAGCAGCCTTTTGTAAAAGTGCGCATTTTTCTTCCTCGGTGACGTATCCCTTGAGTTCGATATGCTCCCGCAAACCGAGTTTAGCAATGAGTGCATGGGGGATGCGATTCTTCCCTTCTTCTTTGCCGACGAGAATGAGTTTGTGCGGAAAACCCCATTTCCGCACTTTTGCAAAAGCTTCAAGTATGCCTGGCAGATTTTTTCGTGGTTCAAAGGAGCCAATATAGAGAAGAAAAGATTCTTTTTCTTCTTGGATGATTCTTTTTTGGGGGAGAAGAGCAAGCGGAATCACATGGATTTTTTCAGAAGGGATTTGAAAGGTTTTCACTAGATCTTCTTTGGTCTGGATGCTCGGGCATGTGATGGCATCGGCATCACGCAAATAACGAGGAAGAAAACGCTCCATCATGAGGCGACTTTTGGTCGGAAAAAACTGGGGAAAAAGCACAGGCATGATGTCGTGGATGGTGAGGACGATCGGAGTATTAGGCCTTCTGCCATAGAGAATTTTTGGATCGGGAAAATGCATGAGGCCTACTTTTTCGTAGCAGCGAGAGCGGAAGAGAGAGGTAATGCTACTAGCAAAGGGAAGGCGCAGCCGGATGGAATGATCATAGCAGAGGATCTCCTGTTGTTGCGCCTTCAGGGATTCGATGAGGGTGAGGGTATAAGTGCCAACGCCGCGGATGGTTTGAGAGAGGCACGTTGTTTCAATTCCAATTTTCATATGACAGTAGAAGCAAAAATGAGAAAATGTTACTATTTGGGTGAAGTTTAGCATTTTAACTCAAGTGATGACTATGAAAGAATTTTTCGACTACCTCGTAAAAAACCTCGTTGATCAACCCGATGCTGTAGATATTCAAATCGTGGAAAGGGAAAATGGAACCCTAATTGAAGTGCGCGTTTCCCCTGATGACATAGCCAAAGTAGTGGGCCGAAAGGGACGCATCATCAATTCCCTTCGAACGCTCGCAATGACTATTGGAGCTCGCTTTGGACAACGCGTCCGCCTCGAACTTATAGAGTAAAGTTATTTTTCTAGATTGAAAATCCTATGCCCATTATCTTGATGAGTATGGGTATTGGTGTTGAAATTACAGTCGAACAAGAAGGGGACATTCACCTCGTAACAATTGAGGGCCGGGTTGATGCAGCAACCACTCCAATTGTGGAGAAAAAACTTGCAAAGCTTCTCGACATTTCCCAAAAAATTGCGATCGATTGCAGCAATATCGATTATTTGAGCAGTAGCGGCATGCGCCTTCTTTTATCCATGACAAAAAAAATGCATGCGGCAAAGAAAAAACTGGCTTTTTTTGGAATGAGCGATGATGTAATGGAAATCATTAGAATGGCTGGTTTTGAAAGAATCCTGAAAATCTTTAGCACCAAAAAAGAAGCGCTCAAATCTTTTGATTAACGCCAATCCGGGATCAAATTTATGGAGAGAGTGAGCAGATTTTAGAGGGTTTTTCTTCTCAAAATACAAGGCTAATAGCCGACAGGTGCCTATAGCCTTGTATTTTGAGAAGAAAAATACCTAAAAGATGCTTGCTATGTCTATGAAGTTGATTCAGGATTGGCGTTTACGTAGGAGCCCATTGTGAACCCGGGCACAACTTTTGAAGATCAGGAGCTGAGAAAACTCCTCTCGCAAATCACCCTCCCCCTGAAAAAGAAAACTCCTGATCAGACAAAAAAGCGAAAAGTCATCGTCATTTCTGGGCCTACTGCGGTGGGAAAAACGAAACTTTCTCTCGCAATTGCAGAAGCAATCGGTGGAGAAATCATCTCAGCTGATTCCATGCAGGTCTATCGGGGAATGGATGTTGGCACTGCAAAAGTCTCAGAAGAAGAGCGAAAAAGAATTCCTCACCATCTAATCGATATCAGGGATTTGGATCAGAGTTTCAATGTGGTGGATTTTTATGAGAGAGCACATAAAGTAATTCGCAATATTCTCATGCAGGGAAAAGTGCCGATTGTTGTTGGGGGAACAGGATTTTATATTCACGCCTTAATTTACGGTCCTCCTGAGGGGCCTCCTTCTGTTCCCGAAGTGCGCAAGGAATTAGAAGAGGACATGGAAAAACAGGGAACAAGTGCCCTTTATGAAAGACTAAAAAAAATCGATCCAGATTATGCGAATACCATTACCGGAGAAGATCGTCAAAAAATCATCCGGGGCCTAGAAATCATTTCTCTGACTAATAAAAAGGTTTCTGATTTTCCAAAGATGGAAGGCAAAGAAATCCTCTACGACTTCCGGTGCTGGTTTTTATATATGTCAAAAGAAGTACTGTACCCTCACATTGAAATGCGGTGCGATGAAATGATCGCAGCAGGATTCATTGATGAAGTACGTAGGCTTGAAAAAGCGGGGCTTCGAAAAAACAGATCGGCATCCCAAGCGATTGGTTATCGACAGTGTCTCGACTTTCTCTCCAGTCACGGTAGCCCTGATGATTTTGAGACTTTTGTTGCGTTTTTTAAAAGAGCCTCTCGTCGCTATGCAAAAAAACAATTTACTTGGTTCCGCAAAGAGCCCCTTTTCCGCTGGTTAAAAGTTGAAAACCTCCCCCTAGAGAAATCTGTTGAGACTATTATCCAGGATTATGAGTTGAGCTTTTAATTTTAAAGGACTAAAATAGGGGGTCTGACGAAAGACAAAAAGATGCAAGATACTGAATTAGAGCCCTACAAACAATTTGTCCTTGATCTAGAGGGTAAGAAAAAAATTGAGGAAAAGATCCGCTTGTGCCTTGATTTTATGAGAAATGCCCTCTCGCAAGAAAAAACCCCAGCCTTCCGGGACTTCTGGCAGGCTAAACGCACCTGTTTGGACTTTTTCAAAGAAAAAATGCCCCCTCGTATCAGAACCATTTTTTGGGCTGAATATGTGGAACTTTCCGATGAGATCCGTCGTTTAAAAGAAGTCCTTAACGAAGAGTCCTCATTTGCTGGGGAGCAAATGGATCTAGCTATCCAAGCAATTGAAAAAGATCTCGAAAGAAAAGAACTTATTCTCAAAGAAAGCGATCCAATTGAAGTGCCAAAAGTTTTGCAAATAAATGCGAAAATGTATGAGGTGATGCAAAGTGAATTGGGTCTGTTCAACACCTTTACTGGCAGACTCAATGCCTTAAGAAAAGAACTGATACAAATCAATTTGCGCATCAAACAGAAAAACCGCCTTTTTGAAACTTTAAGTAAATTGGGAGATCAAGCCTTCCCTAGGCGAAAAGAATTGGTCAAGGAGATTTCTATTCTTTTTTCTGCGGACATCACTCTTTTTGTAGAAAAAGAGATTGTTCCGCCTTTTTTTGAGCGGAAAGAGGAGATTAAAGCGCTGCAAAGCTTTGCAAAAGTTTTGAACTTATCAACTCCGGCGTTTACTGAGACGAGACAAAAACTTTCCGAATACTGGGATCAGATCAAAGAGAAAGAAAAAGAACAGCACAAAGAAAGAGCTGAAAAGCGGGGGATTTATAAGGAGAATTTCGAAATAATCGATGCGAAAATTGCATCCTTGAAAGAAGATCCTCAAGCAGAGGAAAGAATCGATGCTCTTTTCAAAGAAATAAAAGAGCTGGAACTGGGACGCGAAGAAGTAAAAATTCTGAAAAAACGTCTCATGGATGTGAAAAAGCCCATAGAAGAAAAGCAGCAGAGAGAGAGAGAGGAGCAAAAAAAAGCAGCTGGCCTTGAGCAAAAAAGACAGTTGGAGGCGCAGCAGCAATTGCTCGATCATTCGCTCGAAGTACTCAATCAAGCAGAAGTTTTTTCTCTCGATGCCCTTGTCGAAAAATGGGAAGCTCTCGTAAAAGGAGAGAAGGCCCTATTTGCAAAGGGGATTGAGAAAACAATGCTTGAAAGTAGGATTGATACCATAGCTGACCACATCCAAGAAAAGAAATGGCAGAACCTTTTAGAGGAAAATCCCGAAGATCTCTCATCTTCTTTGCATGTATTACTAGATGAGCGCCATAAAGCAAAGAGAAAAGTAAAAGAAAGCCTTGAGGCCCATCGCAAAACCGTGGGGGGATCAGCTTTGAGCTTAGAAGAATCGATGCTGTACCAAGAGCTCATAGGAGAAGAAAAACTCAGACTAGACACCGTAGAAACCATGATCGAAGAGATTGAGGAAAAACTCTTTGATTTAGAGGAATGATAAATGGATAGATTCACAGAAATCTCTGCATTTGATTTAGACCGTACTTTGATTCAGGGCAATAGTAGCGCCAGGTTTTGTCGATATTTGTATCGCCAAGGGGTTCTCCCTTTTTCTACTGTCGTGCAATCTATACTCTATTCACTCCGGCACCGGTTTTTGGGGATGACCCTGACTGATCTGCACCATAACGCCTTCAATAAGTTATTGCGCGGAAAACCTCTTGAAATGCTCGAAAAGTACGTTGATAAGTTTGTCCCTGAATATATGGAAGAAGCCCTCTATATGCCTGCAGTCCTGCGACTGCGACGAGCACAGCAACAGGGGCATTATACAATGATCCTCTCGAATTCTCCGAGCTTTCTTGTGAAGCGCTTTGCAAAAATCCTTGGAGTCAATGCCTACCATGCCACAGAATATGCCATTGATGAGAATCATTGTTTTCAGAAGATCAAAAAGATTCTCGATGGCAAAGACAAGGCACAGATCATTCGCAATATAGCAAAAAAAATGGGCATTTTCTTTGAGAAAATCACCACCCATTCCGACAGTAAGGACGATTTGGAGTTTTTAAAGGAGGCTGGTAACCCCATTGCAGTGAACCCGGATAAAAAACTACGAGCCATCTCCGTCAAAAACGAATGGAGAATCATTTAGTGCGCAGAAAAGTTGGCTTTTTTGGAGGGACATTTGATCCGATCCATTTTGGTCATCTCAATCTCGCTCTTCAAATCTTAGAGATCCATAAACTCGACCAGATATTTTTCTCACCGGCCAATTTTTCTCCAGAGAAAGGAGAAAGCCCTCCTACTGCTCCCAAAAAAGCACGGAAAGAAATGGTAGAACTTGCAATCGAGGAAATCCCCGAATTTACTGTGATTGATATAGAATTAGAAAGAGAAGGCCCTTCTTATACCATTGACACAATCAAGCTACTGCAAAAACAGATGCCTGAGGTGGAGTTTTATTTGATTCTGGGTGAAGATATTTTAAAGGGACTTCCCAGATGGAAAGATGTGGAAAAACTTCTTGAGATGGCTCCTCCTCTTGTTGGAGGACGCCACAAAGCGAATTCCCCAGATCTACCCGAACTGATTCAAAAAAAAATTCACAAAGGAAGAACGCCTATTCCTTCTATGGAAATCAGCTCGACAGAATTGCGCACGCTCTTGCATCAAAAAAAATATTGCGGACAATGGATTCCAGCCAAAGTTCTCGACTACATTCATAAACACAAGTTATACTGAACCGTTATGCCTGAAGACCCAGTTCAAAATATTCATACTGCTGCTCAAGCAATTTTTGATAAAAAAGGGATCAACATCCTCGCCCTCGATGTAAAAGGGGTATCCAGTCTCACGGATTACATCCTCATAGCGGAAGGAAGCGTCGATCGTCACGTGGTCGCTATGGCAAAGGAAGTGATCGATACCCTTAAAAAACAAGGGGAAACCCCCCTCTATGTTGAAGGACTGCAATCAGGGGATTGGGTTGTGATCGATTATCTCGATTATATGATCCATATTTTCATGCCCGGTCTTCGTGACAAATATCAACTTGAAGAGCTCTTCCGAGATGGGAAAATTGTCGAATTAAAATTAAAAGTTAACGAATAGTTCCATTGCAAATTTCTCCTTTTTCCATTAAAATAGGAACCTTATGGATAAAAAGAAACGCATCGTGATCACTGGAATGGGGATTATCTCCTGTTTTGGCAGTGATCTCGACAAGTTCTACCAGTCTTTGCTCGAGGGAAAAAGCGGCATCACCCCGATTGAGCATTTCCCCGTTGGCGAATATCCCACTCGATTTGCTGGGATTGTCCGCGACTTTGAAATCGGCGATTATATGGACAAAAAGCAAGCTCGGAGAGTAGATCCCTTTATTTGCTATACCATTGTTGCTGGGAAAAGAGCCCTAGAACATGCAGGATTGACCGGGGAAGCCTTTGACAAGCTAGATAAAACCAGATGTGGAGTTTTAGTTGGTTCTGGGATGGGAGGAATGAATGTTTTGTATGATGGTACGCAGACCATCATTGAGAAGGGCCATAAGCGCCTAACCCCTTTCTTTATCCCCTACATCATCACAAACATGGGAGGAGCACTCCTCGCCATTGATATAGGTTTTATGGGTCCCAACTATTCGATTTCTACTGCCTGCGCAACTGCTAATTTTGGCATATATTCTGCAGCAGGGCACATCCGTAATGGAGAAGTCGATTTAATGCTTTGTGGAGGATCAGAATCCGCAATCAATCAGATTGGTCTTTCAGGTTTCGTAGCGCTCAAAGCCCTGTCAACACGCAATGACGCACCAGAAAAAGCCTCTCGCCCCTTTGACAAAAACCGTGACGGATTTGTGATGGGAGAAGGCTCTGCTGTTCTCGTCCTAGAAAGCTTAGAACATGCGCTTGAAAGAGGAGCTCCCATTCTCGCTGAATATCTAGGCGGAGCCATTTCTTGCGATGCCCATCACATGACCACTCCCCGCGCAGATGGTAAAGGAGTCCGTCTCAGCATTGAAAATGCCCTCAAAGATGCGGGGCTTGAAAAAGAGCAAGTCAACTACATCAATGCCCATGCAACTTCCACAATAGCGGGAGATATTTCGGAAGCTGTTGCCATCAAATCAGCTTTCAAAGAGCATGCGCCCAATATCAAAATCAATGCGACGAAATCCATGACGGGCCATTGTCTCGGTGCAGCGGCAGGGATCGAAGCCATTGCAACCATCCTCGAAATCCAACATGGCAAACTCCATCCGACCATCAACCTCGATGATCCGATTGAAGAGGTTGCTGATCTCGATATTATACGTGAAGCCCAGGACTTCAAAATTGATGTCGCCCTTTCGAATTCCTTTGGGTTTGGTGGACACAACTCCTCTTTACTTTTTGCTCCTTACCACCCATAGATATTAGATCATGAAAGAAGAATCCTTTGGCATTATCCCTTTAAGACATACCGGTGATGAATGGACCGTATTCATCATCCTGCACAAGCATGGCAATCATTGGGGCTTTCCCAAAGGCAAAGGTGATCACGGTGAACACCCTCTTGAAAGTGCCAAAAGAGAGCTCAAAGAAGAAACAGGACTCACAGTGGAAAAACTCCTCCAAGAAGAGCCCATTTCCGAAGAATATACCTTCTATCGCCATAGCAAAAAAGTCCAAAAGAACGTCCACTACTTCCCCGCTATCGTCTCAGGAGCTCTACTCTTACAACCCGAAGAAATCCGCGATGGGAAATGGCTATCCTTCCAAGAAGCACAAGAGCAGCTCACCTTTGAGGAAGCCAAAAAAGTTTGTCGAAAAATTGAGGAGCTTACAAAACTATGAACCTATCTCACTATTTGAAAAACATGCTTTTTGAGTCTTTTTATCCATCTTTCTGGTTCACTTCTTGGCCTACTTTTCTAAGTATGTCCTGCGAAGTGAAACAAAAATCTGAAAAAAAATCCTTTAAAAAATCAAATTCTTCAAATAGTGAGATAGGTTCATGAAATTTTCCTTTTTTAAAAAACCCAAAATCGAAGTCTTTGTCCGCTATTGCTACTACTCCACTGCAAGTGGCCACAAACACCGCTTTAATGGTTTTAGCCATGAAAAATGTTTCGACAACTTGATCGAAACGCTCGATACAAACCTTGTCAACTGCACATTCCTACTCGATACCCATTATGCAAAACCCGAGAAACATTTTGTGCAAAAGCAAGAGCAATTCCCCGTCATCGAAATCGATGCAGGGGAAGAAGGTAAATCCTTTTTGGCTCTTCTCGATCATGTCATAGACCGCAAATTTTCCGATGAGACCATCGTCTATTTTCTTGAAGACGACTATCTCCACAGAGAAAATTGGGCAGAGACCCTTCTCGAAGCCTTTTCTCTTCCCGAAGCCGACTACGTGACCCTATTTGACCACAGAGATAAGTATGAACATGAAATGTACACTGATTTGCGCTCCCATCTCTTTTACACCCCCGCCTGTCATTGGAGATCGACCCCTTCCACCACAAACACCTATGCAATGCGAATGAAAACTTTACGTGAAGACATTGCCACCCACCGCAAGTTTTCAGATGGGCATAACATTTCTCTGGATCATGACAAATTTCTCGAGCTTGGAAGACAAGGAAAGACACTCCTCTCTTCTGTTCCGGGGTGGTCAACACATTGCGAGCCCGCGTTTGCTTCACCTTGCAACAATTGGGCTAGTCTTTTTTTGCAGGAAAGCATAAAATAGGTACCATTTGATGGAACTTACACTTACCCAAAATCGCTTTAGAGATCTTTTCATTGTTCTTGGTGCAAGCATTTTGCTTGCTCTTTCTGCATGGATCTCGATTCGTCTTCCCTTCACTCCAGTTCCAATTTCCTTTACCGCACAGCTCGTTCTCCTCTTATCCGTTTTCTTAGGCAGAAGAGGGGCGTATGCTACTGCTCTTTATGTTGTGCAAGGAGCAGTAGGCCTTCCCGTTTTTGCAAATGGGGGATGTGGTCTAGCCTACATGATGGGCCCCACAGGGGGGTATCTCATAGGATTTATCATCGCAGCCTATGCAGTGGGAACCCTTGTAGAAAAGGTGCACGAGAAAACCCCAATCAAAATCTTCAGTCTCATGATTTTCGGCAATGCCTTGATCTACGTCTTTGGCCTTCCTCACCTGGCTCTACTTGTGGGTAGTGCGAATGCCCTAAAATTTGGCTTTTATCCCTTTATTGCGGGGGATCTGCTCAAGCTCATGCTGGCTCAGCAAAGCTTGAAAGCTCTCAAGTTTTTCAAATAAAGTTTATTATTTTTTTGTTTTGCTTTTTTTATTAAAAAGGAGTATCATATTTGATGACAAACAGAGGATCAATCAATGCTTTTTGGATTTCCGAGAAATCAGTTGCCAGATGGATTAAAGATTTTTTTTCAAGATAATAGAATAAGCCTTCCAGCTCTTGAAGAAAGTCCCAATAAATTATTAAAATTTTATCTTTACCTCAATGGAAGAAATATTTCTCATAACCCTAAAAATTTAGACGAGCAATGTAATGCTGCTATTCTAAAAACATTTAAGGAAACACTCCTAGCCCAACATGAAGCTGGAAAACTCTCAGACTATCACATGGCTAAGCTCATAGCCAATTGCCCCGAGCTTCTTGAAGACAGAAAAGATCAACTGAAAGAATTGATTGCTAAATTTTTCGATGAGCTGAAAGGTAACAAAGACGATAAAAAAATGCTCAATAGGGCATATAAAATGTCACGTTTCCTTTTTGCAAATGAAGGTCTAGTTGAAGAACGCTTCCTTACTTGCAAAATCACTTCTAATAATAACACGGAACATACTATTCATCGCATTAAATGGGCAAGAAAAGCCAAAGCATGGCGCCCTTGG